>JBQEKJ010000239.1:0-3958 GCA_052103835.1 Pauljensenia sp. | reverse complement strand
TTCTCCCTCGGCGTCTTCGCCTCCACCTATGTGGACCGTCCCCTGGGTGGCATCGTGCTGGGGCGTCTGGGGGACCGCATCGGACGCCAGAAGGTCCTGGCCGCGACCCTGATCCTCATGGCGGCCTCCACCTTCACCATCGGACTCCTGCCGACCTACGCCGCCATCGGCGCCGTCGCCCCCGTCATCCTGGTCGTCCTCAAGCTGCTCCAGGGCTTCTCCACCGGAGGTGAGTACGCGGGCGCGACCACCTTCGTCAGCGAGCACGCACCGGACAGGCGGCGCGGCTTCTTCGCCTCCGTCCTCGACACGGGCTCCTACATGGGCTTCGCACTGGGTGCCGCCGTGGTCTCGGCACTCCACCTGGCCATCGGCCAGCAGGCCATCCTCGACGGCGGCTGGCGCATCCCCTTCCTCATCGCGGGACCAATGGGCATCATCGCCATCCACTTCCGGCTCCGCATCGAGGAGACCCCCGCCTTCCAGGCCCACCTGGACGCCCAGGAGGCCGCCGGGCACGACGACGGCAGCCAGGTCACCGGGGTACCCGGGACCGCGTCGATGGTGCGCACCCTGTGGCGCCCCATCATCATCGCCATGACCCTCGTCGCCGCGGCCAACACCCTGGCCTATGCCCTCACCAGCTACATGCCGACCTACCTCACCGACACCCTCGGCTACGACGCCGTGCACGGCACGCTGCTCACCATCCCGGTGCTCGTGGTGATGTCCCTGTGCATCCCCCTGGCGGGACGGCTGTCGGACCGCATCGGACGCCGACCGGTGCTCTGGCTCGGCTCGGTCAGCGCCATCGTCCTGTCGGTACCGGCCTTCCTCCTGCTCGCCCACGGAGCGGTGTGGTCCACACTGACGGGTCTGTCGCTGATCGCCGTCCCGGTCACCTTCTACGTCTCCAACCTCACCTCCGCGCTGCCGGCGCTGTTCCCCACCCGCGCCCGCTACGGGGCCATGGGGATCTCCTACAACGTCGCGGTCGCCCTGTTCGGGGGCACCTCTCCCCTGATCATCGAGTCCATCCTGCAGGCCACCGGCAACCAGCTCTCCCCCGCCTTCTACCTGATGGGGATGTCCGTGCTGGGTGCCGTGGCCGTGTGGTTCATGCGGGAGTCGTCCTGCCGGCCCCTGCCCGGATCCATGCCCTCGGTGGAGTCCGCACGGAAGGCAGAGGAGCTGGTCGCGACCCAGGACGACAACCCGCTCCTGGACCTGTCCCAGCTACCCTTCGAGGCGCTGCGTGTGCCTGAAGCGGACCTGGCGCCCGGCAGTGGAGCAGGGGCCAGGTCCGGAAGCAACGCGGATGCTCCCGCACCTGCGGGACCTCCTCGGAGCACCGGGACGCGCTGACTGGCCGGCCCGTTCCTCCGGCCGTGCCCGTGCGCGCCCCGGGCCACGGGCGTGAGCGAGCCTCCTCCCACTGACGAGGGCGACGCCACGGAGTCACACCAGGAGTGCCAGCAGGCCCCGCCCGATCACACCCAGCAGCACCGACCAGGTCAGGGAAGCCAGCGTCCCCACCACGAACCGCTCGGACGCGGCGGGGGTCGACAGTTCCCGGAACCGGCCCAGTCCCTTGATCGCCACGATCGCGGCGAGGATCGTGTACTCACCCATCAGCACGGCCCCGGTGGCGGCGAAGCGCTCCAGCAGGCCGATCCACAGTCCCCCGCGCAGCCCGTGGGCGTCTCCGGGAGAACCTGTCCCGTCTGCGGGGACGGGTACCGGTTCAGGTGCGGGTACCGGTTCAGGTGCGGGTACGGGTACAGATACGGGTACGGATACGGGTGCGGGTGCGTCCGCGCCCGGTGCTGCGCCCACCCCTTCTCCGCCCGCGGAGTCCCCGGGCGCGCCCTCAGCACTCGAGGACGCGTCCTCGTCACGCGACCCCGAGGCCTTGCTGCGCGAGAGGATCGCGATCACGAGCGGCCAGCCCGACAGCGCGCTCACCACCATGACGGCCAGGCCGACCGCCACCTGCAGGATCTGGTGCGCCATCACCGGTCCTCCCCTCCCTGCTCTCCCACAGTCCGCACGTCAGCCCGGTCCAACAACCGTGCTGCCAGGGGCAGTGCCTCCACCTCCAGCTGCCAGGACGCCGTCTGGAGGCGCTGACTCAGTGCCTGCGGGGTGATGGCGAGGCGCTGGGCGACGTCACGCAGGGGCAGGTGAGTCCCGCCCTCGTCCCGCGTCGCCTCCACGGCATCGACGGCGTCCCATCCGGCATCGGTGCGCCGGCTCCACACCGAGGCGAGCAGGCGCAGGACCACGTCGGCGTCCCGGACCTGGCTGACTGTCCGGTTCCCACCCAGCACACGCAGGGAGGGTGTGAGGGACTTGGCCTCCTCCACGGCCTCTCGGGCGTGGATGAAGGCTTCGCCGCGCGCCTCCCGGGTGCTGGCCGGCAGTGGCAGTTCGACGGGTCCGACTCCGATGCCGACGTGCCAGTCCTGGGCGCGCAGCAGGCAGCGACAGGCCGCGACCACGTCCCCTCCCCGCCCCAGGAGCGCCTGGATCTCGTCCCCGACGGTGCGTTCGAAGGGCAGCACCGGTGCGGCGACAGCGAGTCCCAGGGCACGTAGCGCGTCGGGCACCAGGTCTTGCCGGTTCCTGGACCGACGTTGGTCCACCGTGATCGCGAACATGGCAGCAAGTCTAGGACCTTGATTTTCCACAATCAAGGATTGAGCCTTGTCCTATTCGCTCACTCTCTCCAGCGGGCGGTCTCCGGCCCCGCGATTTCGGCCCGCCGATTCCGGCCCCGCGGCCTCGGCCTGCCGAACCCGACCGGGCGAGTCCACGAGGTCGCTGCCGAGCGTGCAACTAGTGTGGGCGCCATGTCGCACTCCCATGGCCACGGCGGGCCCGCGCCCGCCAGCCGCTCGGTGGTCATCAGCCTGGCCGTCGTCATGACCCTCATCCTCATGGTCACCGTCTTCGCCCTGGTGCTGCTCTGGCCCAGTTCCGCGGACCTGCCTGAGCGCAGGAGCTTCCTCTACGAGGGCGCCCGCGAGGTCTCCGGGACCGTCACCGGCATCGAGAGCCCCGGCGACGTCCAGACCGGGGAGAACGCGCAGGTGGGCGTGCGCCTCGACGAGACGGGTTCCGAGATCGACGTCCAGATGGGCCCGACCCTGGTCACCGACGACATCGTCGGCGCCAAGGTGCGCCTGGTCGAGATCCCCGCCTACACCGATGAGAGCTCCGGACTCGATCCGGGCACCGACACCGGGACGGACTCCGGCGCGACCGGCGAGGACGGTTCACTGCTCGATCCAGGAACGGAGTCCGGTGCGGGCAACGGCACGGACCTCGGTACGGACCCGACTGCGACCACTGCGGCCCCGAGCTACATGTTCATGGACTTCCACCGAGGGGTCCCCCTCCTCGCACTGGGAATCGTGCTCGCCGTCCTCGTCATCGCAGTCGCCCGACTGAAGGGACTCGCGGCCCTGTGCGGACTGGTCGCCGCCCTGGCGACGATCTGGTTCTTCACCCTGCCCGCCCTCCTGGCGGGGCGCCCCTCGGTGCCGGTGGCATTGACCACGGCCAGCGCGGTCCTCTTCATCGTCGTCTACCTGGCCCACGGAATCTCCGTGAAATCCTCCACCGCACTGCTGGGCACCTTCGCCGGCATCGCCCTCGTCACCCTGCTGGCCGCGTGGGCGATCCCTGCGGCGCACCTGCTGCCCGGCGCGAGTGAGGAGATGTCCCAGCTCGCCTACTACGCACACAATGTCGACCTCCGTGGGGTCCTGCTGTGCGGCATGGTCCTGGGCGGGGTGGGCGTCCTCAACGACGTCACCATCACCCAGGCGTCCTCCGTGTGGGAGCTGCGAGCCGCGGCTCCCGAGGATTCGCGCTGGACCATCTTCGTGCGGGCCATGCACATCGGGCGCGACCACATCGCCTCCACCGTCTACACGATCGCGGTCGCCTACGC
>JBQEKJ010000238.1:0-3959 GCA_052103835.1 Pauljensenia sp. | reverse complement strand
GCGAGGATCGGGAGCGCGGACCGCAGGGGCATGCGTCCCACGTGGAAGGCCTCCACGACCCCGTCGAAGGGGTCGGAGGAGGGCACGACCCGGATGCCACCACCGATGCACCCGGAGTTGGACACCGACAGCGCCCACCCACCCATGTCGTGCGGGACCCCGTCGAGCACTGCCCGGAAATCGGCCTGGTGGAATCGCATCGGAGCAGCCAGTGCCCCGTAGGCGTAGGCGAGGGGACCCGATCGCAGCCGGGACTCGTTGGCGATGATGTTCGCCCACGCCTCCAGCCCGAAGGAGATCACTCCGAGGACCAGACGACGGGGGCCGCCCTCGTCCGCACCCACCTCCTGGACCCAGATCCCGTCGAGCCCCCGCAGGCGGTCCCCGGGCAGGTCCGCGTCTCCCTCCCCCGCGCCCAGCAGGCCGAGCCCCGCCAGCGAGCGTGCGCGCGCCACGGGGTCGGCACCCACTCCGATGGCCCGGCACAAGTCATTGCCGCGCCCACCGGGCAGGGGGACGAGGACGCCCCCGGTCCCGGCGAGCCCTTCGGCGACGGCGGAGATGTAGCCGTCCCCACCGAGTGCACCGACGAGGGCGGGACCCTCACCCGGCGTGGCCGGATGCTTGTGGACAGAGGGAGTGTCGTCGGCTGCATCCCTGCTGGTGCCGGATCCGAGATCGTGGGAGCTCTGCCCCATCTGGCGGGCGATCGACGTCGGATCGTCGTCAGGGGTGGTCACGGTGACGTCGACGTCCCATCCGCCCTCGCGCAGGAACCGCACCACCCGGGGTCCGACCGAGATCGCCCGACCGCGCGCCGACATGGAGGAGACGAGCAGGTGGAGACGCCGCCGCGAGACCGCGGCCCCCAACGGTCCCAGGCTCATGCCCGGACGGACTCGGTGTACTCCACGCGCGCGTCGAGCTGGCGCAGCTTGGTGAGGAAGTGCTCGTAGCCGCGTGAGATCACGTCGATGCCCGCCACGTTGGACGTGCCCTCCGCGGCGAGCGCGGCGATGAGGTGGGAGAACCCCCCGCGCAGGTCGGGCACCGTGATGTCGGCTGCGTGCAGCGGCGTGGGCCCGGAGATGACGGCGGAGTGGAGGAAGTTGCGCTGGCCGAAACGGCAGGGGGTGGAACCCAGGCACTCCTTGTACACCTGGATCTTCGCTCCCATCTTGCGCAGCGCCTTGGTGAAGCCGAAGCGGTTCTCGTAGACGGTCTCGTGCACGATCGAGAGCCCGCTGGCCTGGGTGAGGGCGACGACGAGGGGCTGCTGCCAGTCCGTCATGAAGCCGGGGTGGACCGCGGTCTCCAGGGCGATGGACTTCAGTTCCCCGCCCGGGTGGTAGAAACGGATGCCCTCGGAGTCGATGTCGAAGGCGCCGCCCACCTTGCGGAACGTGTTGAGGAAGGTCGTCATGTCGGGCTGGTGTGCACCCAGGACATGGATGTCGCCACCGGTGGCCAGGGCAGCAGACGCCCAGGAGGCCGCCTCGATGCGGTCGGGCAGGGATGTGTGGCGATAGCCCTGGAGGTGCTGGACGCCCTCGATGCGGATGGTGCGGTCGGTGTCCACGGCGATGATCGCGCCCATCTTCTGGAGCACGTTGATGAGGTCCATGATCTCCGGCTCGACGGCCGCACCTCGCAGGGTCGTGTTGCCCTCGGCGCGCACAGCGGTGAGCAGGGTCTGCTCCGTGGCCCCCACGGAGGGGAAGGGCAGGTCGACCAGGGTGCCGCGCAGGCCCTCGGCGGGGCGCGAGATGTGGATGCCGTCGGGGCGCTTCTCGACGTTGGCGCCGAACTTGCGCAGGATCTCCAGGTGGAAGTCGATGGGGCGCCCACCGATGTTGCAGCCACCCAGTTCCGGGATGAAGGCCTCTCCCAGACGGTGCAGGAGCGGTCCGCAGAAGAGGATCGGGATGCGCGAGGCACCCCCGAGTGCGTCGATGTCGGATCGTCGGGCGAGCTCGACATTGGTGGGGTCCAGGGTCATCACGCCGCGGGACTGGTCGAAGTCGACGTGCACGCCGTGGAGGCCCAGGAGGTCGGAGACGACGTCGACATCGCGGATGAGGGGGACATTGCGCAGCTCGGAGGGGGTGTCGCCCAGGAGGGCGGCAACCATCGCCTTGGGGACGAAGTTCTTGGCGCCGCGTACCGTGATCGTCCCGATCAACGGATGGCCGCCCTCGACTCGCAGGACCGACGTCATGTGGTGGGTGCTCCTGGGCTGTGGAGAGGAAATGAGTTGGTCCCACAATAGAGCAGCACCGCCGCCCGGTCCGGGCGATACCCGTCACTGTGGTGCGGTGTCGGGCGCGTGGTGTCTCCCTCGTCAGCATCTCACGCAGCGCCGGGACGTGCACGCATGCGGCGACACCACGGCGGCACGGAGGTCGAAGTCGAGCCCTCACTAGATGTAGTGTTACGTCGTTGTAGTTCCTACTACATGTTGTGTCGCTTGTCGGGGATTCGCCCTCGTGCGCTCCCCCACTGCCTGAGGAGGCCCCAGTCGTGAGCATAGTGTCGGTGACCCGGAAGTCCGCGGACGACGAGACAGCGGGGATGCCCGTCCTCTCCGTGCTCAAGCGGGACGGGCGTCGGCTGCGCTTCGACGACACCCACATCGAGGCCGCCCTCACGAAGGCCTTCGCCGCCGTCCACGGCAGGCCCGACCCCCTCCGGCGTCGCCGCGTGGTGGACCTGGTGGACCGCATCAACTCCGAGATCGCGCAGCGCTACACCGACACCGTGAAGATCTATGAGGTCCAGAGTGTCGTCGAACACGTCCTCCTGGAGTCCCGCGAGTACGACGTCGCCGAGGCCTACATCAACTACAGGGTCGAGCGGGACCTCGCGCGCAACCGGGCCACCGACGTCAATGAGTCGATCGGGCGCCTCATCGGCAAGGACGCCTCGATCATCAACGAGAACGCCAACAAGGACGCCGAGGTCTTCAACACCCAGCGCGACCTGACCGCCGGGGCCGCGGCCCGCGCGATCGGACTGCGCATGCTGCCCCCGCACGTCGCCAACGCCCACCAGAAGGGCGACATCCACTACCACGACCTCGACTACCACCCCTATGCGCCGATGACGAACTGCTGCCTCATCGACTTCCGCACGATGCTCTCCAACGGCTACCGCATCGGCAACGCCCAGGTGGAGTCCCCCCGCTCCATCCAGACCGCGACCGCCCAGATCGCCCAGATCATCGCGAACGTCTCCTCAAGTCAGTACGGGGGCTGCTCGGTGAACCGGATCGACGAGCTGCTCGCCCCCTACGCGCGCCTCAACATGGACAAGCACCTCGCGGATGCCCGCGAGTGGATCCCCGACGAGGACCGTCAGCTCCAGTTCGCGCAGGAGAAGACCCGCAAGGACGTCTACGACGCGATGCAGAGTCTCGAGTACGAGATCAACACCCTCTTCACGTCCAACGGGCAGACCCCCTTCACCTCCGTCGGATTCGGGCTCGGCGAGGGCTGGCTGGAGCGCGAGATCCAGCGCGCCATCCTCCAGATCCGCATCGGTGGCCTGGGCCGTGAACACCGCACCGCGATCTTCCCCAAGCTGATCTTCACGCTGCGCCGGGGCCTGAACCTGGAGCCCACCGACCCCAACTACGACATCAAGCAACTCGCCGTGGAGTGCGCGACCAAGCGGATGTACCCCGACGTGCTC
The DNA here is from genome assembly GCA_052103835.1 of Pauljensenia sp. Lineage (GTDB taxonomy): Bacteria > Actinomycetota > Actinomycetes > Actinomycetales > Actinomycetaceae > Pauljensenia. The sequence continues at coordinate 269 of JBQEKJ010000238.1, read as the reverse complement.
TCCTGCGACAAGATCATCGAGCTGACGGGGAGCTTCAAGGTCCCCATGGGCTGCCGCTCCTTCCTGCAGGGCTGGCGCGACGAGGACGGCCGCGACGTCTCCGAGGGGCGGATGAACCTGGGAGTGGTCACCCTCAACCTGCCGCGCATCGCCCTGGAGACACGCGGGGACAAGGCGGCGTTCTGGTCGCTGCTGGAGGAGCGCCTCTCCATCGCCCACGACGCGTGGATCGAGCGCATCGAGCGCTGCACGGAGGCCAGTCCGGGCAG
>JBQEKJ010000237.1:0-3962 GCA_052103835.1 Pauljensenia sp. | reverse complement strand
TCCCTCGTCTCGGTCTCGCTCGGCTGGTTCCCCATCATCGGCGGCTACTCGATGCGGAACTTCCCCGGTGGGCCCGAACTGAGCTGGGACTTCCTGGGCAGCGCGATCTACCACGGAATCCTCCCCGCCGCCACCATCGTCATTGCCTCGGTCGGTGGCTGGGTGCTCGGCATGCGCAACATGATGGTGTCGACACTGTCCGAGGACTATGTCGTGACTGCCGAGGCCAAGGGCCTGCGCAGTTCCCGCATCTTCTTCTGGTACGCGGCACGCAACGCCTCGCTGCCATCCCTCGCGGCCTTCGGGATCAACCTCGGGTTCGTGGTGGCAGGGTCGATCGTGATGGAACAGGTGTTCACCTATCCGGGCGTCGGCAAGCTCATGATCAACGCCGTCCAGGACAAGGACTTCGCCCTCATGCAGGGCGTCTTCCTCGTCATCACGATCACCGTCCTGGCGGCGAACTTCATCATGGATCTCATCTACGGTTTCATCGACCCGAGGGCACGGAGCAATGTCTGACGCAGAGAACTTGTTGGCGGAGGTCCCACCTCCCGTGGACGTCACCGACCAGGCCGCACTGGAGGGTTCCGGCGCCGCTGCGCCCGCAGACACGCCCTCGGTGGGGAGCGGGAGGAGTCGCTTCCGCGACGCGCTGCCCCGCATGGACTTCAAGCTGGGCCTGGGACTGGCCCTCACCATCGGCATCGTCCTGTTCGCCCTCGTCGGGCCCGTCCTCACTCAGGACCCCCGCTACTACCAGAACCCGGTCCTGGCCCCTCCCAATGGCGCCCATCTGCTGGGGACGAACAACCTCGGCGCCGACCTGCTGGCGCAGCTGGCCGAGGGCGCGGCTGGGTCCCTCCTCGTCGGCGTGACGGCGGGGTTCATCGCCGTCGTGTTCTCCCTGTTCTTCGGCATCGTGGCCGGGTACCTGGGTGGGTACGTGGACGAGGGCCTCTCGCTGGTCACCAACATCATGCTCGTGATCCCCGGACTTCCCCTGGTCATCGTCATCGCCTCCTACATGGAGACCCGGTCGATGTGGATGATCGCCCTCGTCCTCGGCGTCACCTCCTGGGCGGGATCGGCCATCGTCCTTCGCCTGCAGGCGAAGTCGTTGCGCAACCGCGACTACGTGGCGGCCGCACGCGTCGCCGGGGAGCGGACCCCCCGGATCATCCTGGTCGAGATCCTGCCCAACCTGTTGCCGCTGCTGGCGGCGATGTTCCTCTCCGCCGTGGTCCTGGCGGTGCTCTCCGAGGCCGGACTCTCCTACCTGGGTCTGGGGCCCTCGGGCGCGATCACCTGGGGCACGATGCTCAACCAGGCATCCCAGCACAACGCGTTCCACGTCGGAGCCTGGTGGTGGTTCGTCCCACCGGGCCTGCTGATCGCGCTGCTCGGCTGCGGGCTGTCCCTCATCAACTTCTCCATCGACGAGACCATCAACCCGAAGCTGCGCAATGCCCCCGACGCGGTGCGCTCCGTCCGCAGGGCGAAGCGGGAGGCCCGTCGTGCGGCCGCTGTTGAGCACGGGGCCGCCAAGGAAGGAACGCGACCATGAGTGCAGCGGCAACGGAGGTGTACACGGGCCCGCTCACCACGCCCGACCACGCGGCCTACCTGGCCCACCAGACACCCGTCCTCACCGCGGACCACATGTCCGTCGTCTACCAGGTGACACCACCCGTGGAAGCCGTGCGCGACGTGTCCCTGGTCCTCAACAGGGGTGAGATCCTGGGGTTGGCCGGGGAGTCCGGCTGTGGGAAGACCACGCTCGCCTATGCGATCAACCGCCTGCTCAAACCGCCGGCACTCCTCACCGCCGGAGGGGCTACCCTCCACGACCGCAACGGCGAGGACATCGACATCACTGCACTCCACGGGGACCGACTGAGGGCGTTCCGGTGGGACAAGATCTCCATGGTGTTCCAGGGGGCGATGAACGCCCTCAACCCCGTCATCTCCGTCCGGGCACAGTTGTTCGACGTGTTCACCACCCACCGTCCCGACATGGGCAGGCACGACAAGGAGAAGGCCGCCGAGGAACTCCTCGCACTGGTCGGGGTCGACCCCGGTCGCCTCGGCTCCTTCGCCCACGAACTCTCCGGCGGGATGCGCCAGCGCGTCATGATCTCGATGGCGCTGGCACTCAAGCCCCAGGTGATGATCATGGATGAGCCGACCACAGCCCTCGACGTCGTCGTCCAGCGGGGCATCCTGCGGGAGATCATGCGACTGCGCGAACGCTTCAACTTCGCGGTCATCTTCATCACCCACGACCTGCCGCTCCTGTTGGAGATCTCCGACCGGATCGCCGTGATGCGCGAGGGGCGCATCGTGGAGGTGAACACCTCGGAGAACATCTTCGAGAACCCCCAGCACGACTACACGAAGAAGCTGCTCTCCTCCTTCCCCAGTCTGCTGGGCGACACCGGATCGTTCGTGCGCACCGGCGACGAGGACCGCGCACAGTCCTCGCCGGACACCGACAACGCGAAGGGAGAGGCCCGATGACGCTCAAGGTCGATCACGTGACCAAGGAGTTCAAGATCCGCAAGGGCCTGAACTCCTCGAAGCTCGTGGCCGTCGACGATGCTTCCTTCGACCTGGAGCCAGGGAGGACAGTCGCACTCGTCGGGGAGTCCGGATCGGGGAAGTCCACGATCGCGCGGATGATCCTCAAGCTCGAGACACCGACGAAGGGACGGATCACCGCGGACGGTGTGGACTCCGGCGCCAGGGGACGAGCAGCCCGGAACTACCGGAACATGGTCCAGATGGTGTTCCAGGACCCTTTCGCCTCCCTCAACCCGTTCCACTCCATCGCCCACCACATCGAGCGTCCCCTCAGACTGCACGGGAAGGCACACACCGGTGCGGAGGCCCACGCCAAGGTCATCGAGCTGCTGCACCGGGTGAACCTGGAGTCGGCAGAGGAGATCGCGGGACGCCGCCCACACGAGCTCTCCGGCGGTCAGCGCCAGCGCGTGGCCATCGCCCGGGCCCTTGCCCCCGGGGCGAAGTACCTCATTGCCGATGAACCCGTCTCCATGCTCGACGTGTCCATCCGGCTGTCCATCCTCAACCTGCTCTCCCGCCTGCAACGTGAGGACAACCTCGGGGTCCTCTACATCACCCACGACCTGGCCACCGCACGCCACTTCTCGGACGAGATCCTCGTCATGTACAAGGGCACCATCGTCGAACGGGGCCCCTCGGACGACGTCATCCTCCATCCCCAGCACGACTACACGAAGTTGCTCCTGTCCGCGGCCCCAATTCCCGCCAACCATGGCAAGTTGCGGGAATCGGTGCGCGCGGAGATGGAGGCGGAGGCAGGAGCGGGAGAGGAGGCCGATCATGATCAGTTCGGCACCCGCGGGCTCGCCCAGCACGAGGGCTGAGGGTGGGGCTCCCCGCGAGGCGCCCCACCCTCCGCAGCCGCTCGGCGAGGACTCCGCGGAGCGCGGGGACGGCGAGTTTCGCCCGCGCGCCCCGGGTCCGGTCGGGACCCTGTCCCACCAGCACCCATACACCGGCGGCATGACGGCTCCGCGCGATAGTGTGCGGACCACGGGACCCGGACGGACGCTCGGAGGGATCCCGATCGACGGGCAGGACGGGCCCTGCGATGACGGAGGTGACCCGTGATGATCGGCGACGAGGAGATCCCCCGAGGACGGAGACCTGAGATGACGTGGGACGACATTGCCGGCGGGGACGGTGGGGAGGACGCACTCCCCCTGACGGTGCGGATCCGGGGGCGGCTGCCCGAGCTGCAACCTGCCATGCGTCGGGTGGGCGAGTTCATCGTCGCCCAGCCGAGCAAGGTGGCCGGCATGACCATCTCCGCCCTCGCGGAGGCGGTCAACACCTCGGAGACGACCGTCATCCGTTTCTGCCGCGAGATCGGGGTCAAGGGCTATGCGCAGCTGCGTCTGGCACTCGCCGTGGAG
>JBQEKJ010000236.1:0-3974 GCA_052103835.1 Pauljensenia sp. | reverse complement strand
GGGTGGGCCCGGCCGGCCTCGAACCGACGACCTCTGCGGTGTAAGCGCAGCGCTCTGACCAACTGAGCTACAGGCCCTGCGTGCCCGCGTCGGGCACAACCCCCACAGCATAGAGGCCCACGGCGTCTGTGGGCCACACCCGCGACAGGTCCGCCAGCCGCGCGCAATCCCTCCCACGTACGAGGGCGGCGCCACCCTCGTCAATGGGAAGTCTGCGAGCGGACCCCCGCTGCGCCCTCAGCGCGTGCGGGGGCGGGCCGTGAGGCGGATGCCCGCCCAGTCCTCCCCCACCGAGGCCGCAGAGGTCGAGTGCAGGCCCGCGACCTTCGCCGCGTCCTCCACATCGGCCACGGGGATCGCGCCGGGACGCGAGGGCTTGGGGATGAAGACCCAGATCAGGCCGCCGTCGTCGAGGTTGGACAGGGCGTCGACCAGCAGGTCGGCGAGGTCCTCCTCCTCAGCGTCCTCGGCCCGCCACCACACGACGGCACCATCCACGACGTCGCCGTAGTCCTCGTCGACCACGGGGTGGCCGCATTCGGACGCGATGAGCGAACGCAGGGACTCATCAATGTCATCGTCGGGGCAGAACTCCTGAATCACCTGCCCCTGGGTAAAACCGAGGCTCAGCGCCACGACCAACGACCACCTTCCACGATGCGCGTCAACCGCGCGCTGACAGAACTCACCCGACCATCGTAGAGCACACCGCGTCCCGGGCCACATGTGCCGACACGCCGGGGGCGTCGCGGCGCGGCATCCGAGGAGGACGGCGCACGACCCACCCGCGCGACCCACCCAATTGAGGCGTTTCTCATGGGCCTGAAGTCCCGGATGCACTCGCACGGGAGGATGCGAGAGGCGACAATGGTGACGTCAGGCACGAGGTCGTGCCACATCCGTCCACCACGAGGAAGAGGGAATCCGTGAGTCAGTCGAGTGAGAACCACCCGGTCGTCAACGGTCTGCTGAGCCAGGTCCCGGACAATGACCCGGAGGAGACAGCGGAATGGGTTGAATCCCTGTCGGGACTCATCGACGAGAAGGGCGGGCCGCGCGCCCGCTACATCCTGCTGCACATGCTCGCCGAGGCGCGCAGGCACCACGTCCAGCTGCCCCAGGAGTACACGACCCCCTACGTCAACACGATCCCCGTCGACCAGGAGCCCTACTTCCCCGGCGACGAAGCCATCGAGCGTGAGTACCGTCGTTGGATCCGCTGGAATGCCGCCGTCCAGGTCACGCGCGCCCAGCGTCCCGGAGTGAAGGTCGGCGGGCACATCTCCTCCTACGCCTCGGTGGCGACCCTCTACGAGGTCGGCCTCAACCACTTCTTCCGCGGCAAGGACCATCCCGGTGGCGGCGACCACGTCTTCTTCCAGGGCCATGCCTCCCCCGGCCCCTACGCACGTGCCTTCCTCGAGGGGCGCCTCACCGCTGAGGAGATGGACGGGTTCCGCCAACAGGTCTCCGTCGAGCACGGGCTGCCCTCCTACCCCCACCCGCGCCAGATGCGCGACTTCTGGGAGTACCCGACGGTGTCCCTGGGCCTGGGACCGGCCGAGGCGATCTACCAGGCGTGGTTCGACAAGTACCTGTTGCTGCGCGGCCTCAAGGACACCTCCCAGCAGCACACCTGGGCGTTCCTGGGCGACGGCGAGATGGACGAGCCCGAGGCGCGTGGCATGCTCCAGCTGGCCGCACAGCAGGGGCTGGACAACCTGACCTTTGTCGTCAACTGCAACCTGCAGCGCCTCGACGGTCCGGTGCGCGGCAACGGCAAGATCATCCAGGAGCTGGAGGCGTTCTTCAAGGGCGCCGGGTGGAACGTCATCAAGGTGATCTGGGGGCGCGGCTGGGACCAGCTGCTGGCCTCCGACAAGGACGACTCCCTGGTCAACCTCATGAACGACACGCTGGACGGTGATTACCAGACCTTCCGCGCCAATGACGGCGGCTACATCCGCGAGCACTTCTTCGCCCGCGACCCCCGCACGAAGGCGCTGGTCGAGAACTGGACGGATGACCAGATCTGGGCGCTGCAGCGCGGTGGCCACGACTACCGCAAGGTCTACGCCGCCTACAAGGCCGCCATGGACCACACCGGCCAGCCCACCGTGGTCCTGGCCCACACCATCAAGGGCTATGCACTCGGGACCCACTTCGCGGGCCGCAACTCGACCCACCAGATGAAGAAGCTGACCCTGGAGGACGCCAAGCAGCTGCGCGACCGGCTGCGCATCCCGATCTCCGACGAGGAGCTCGAGCGCGACCCCTACCTGCCTCCCTACTACATGCCCCCCGCCGACCACCCCGCGCTGGTCTACATGCGTGAGCGCCGCGAGAAGCTGGGTGGATGGGTACCCGAGCGCCGCGACGCACGCGACCCGCGCCTGCCCGCACCCGCCACCAAGCCCTTCGAGCACCTGTCCAAGGGGTCGGGGCCCCTGGAGGTCGCCACCACCATGGCGCTGGTGCGCCTGATGAAGGACCTCATCAAGGACAAGAACATCGGCCGGTACATCGTGCCGATCATCCCCGACGAGGCCCGCACCTTCGGCCTGGACGCGATCTTCCCCACTGCGAAGATCTTCAACACCCACGGCCAGAACTACACGGCCGTCGACGCCGACATGATGCTCTCCTACAAGGAGTCCGAGCAGGGCCAGATCCTGCACACCGGCATCACCGAGGCCGGTTCCGCAGCCGCCATGCAGGTGGTGGGCACGGCGTACGCCACCCATGACCTGCCCATGATCCCCTTCTACATCTTCTACTCGATGTTCGGCTTCCAGCGCACCGGCGACCAGTTCTGGGCGGCGGCGGACCAGCTGACCCGCGGGTTCGTCATCGGCGCGACCGCGGGGCGCACGACGTTGACGGGCGAGGGTCTCCAGCACCTGGACGGGCAGTCCCCGATCCTGGCGGCCGCGAACCACGGCTTCGTCATCTACGACCCGGCCTTCGCCTACGAGGTCCGCCACATCGTGTGGGACGGCCTCCAGCGCATGTACGGGGAGAACGACCAGCGCGACCCGAACGTCCTGTACTACCTGACGGTCTACAACGAGCCCATCCACCAGCCCGCCGAGCCCGAGGGCCTGGACGTGGAAGGCCTGCTCAAGGGCATCTACAAGGTGGACGAGCACTCCGGCCAGGGCCCCCGGGCCCAGCTGCTCGCCTCCGGCGTGGGCGTGCCGTGGGCGCGAGAGGCACGTCGTCTGCTGGCGGAGGACTGGGGGGTCGACGCCGCCGTGTGGTCGGTGACCTCATGGAACGAGTTGCGTCGCGACGGCCAGGAGGCCGACGAGCACAACTTCCTCCACCCGGAGGAGGAGCCGCGCATCGCCTACCTGACCCGCGCACTCGCCGGTTCGGAGGGTCCCTTCGTGGCCACCTCGGACTACGACGCCCTGGTCCAGGACCAGATCCGTCAGTGGGTCCCCGGGTACTACTACACGCTGGGTGCGGACGGCTTCGGTGTCTCCGACACGCGTCGGGCCGCCAGGCGCTACTTCCACATCGACGCGGAGTCCATGGTGGTGCGCACCCTGCAGGCCCTGGCGGACCAGGGGGCGGTGGACCGCTCGCTGGTCAAGCAGGCCATCGACCGCTACGAGCTGTTCAACTGCTCCATCGCCGAGGAGGACCACGCCGGGGAGGAGTGACACCGCTCCCCGCCCGTGACGCCCTGCGACCCCGCGTGCCCTTCCCGGCGCGCGGGGTCGCGACATTGACGAGGACGGACCTCGCGCCGGATTGCGACGGACTTCGGCGGGATCGGGGACGGACTTCGCGAGGGGGGCGGGTTTTCGTCACGCGATCCTCACGCAATCCTGCTGCCCCGGCTTCCGACGCAACCGCTCTGGCCACCCCGAAACCGTTGGTCGGAGCCGATAAGGCGTCGCCTCCATTTTTCGGCGCTCCTGACTCTTGTGTGGGTCATTGGCGGCCTGGGAGGGTGGGCTTGTGGC
>JBQEKJ010000235.1:0-4002 GCA_052103835.1 Pauljensenia sp. | reverse complement strand
GATCTCGATGGACTCAAGAAGACCGCGGAGGAGCTCAAGCTCAAAGCTGAGGACCTCGTGGGATCGTCACTGAAGGACGAGGCGAAGACGGACAGCGTTCTTGACGCAGTCTCCGGCGCTGCCAAGAAGGCCACCGGAGGCAAATTCGACGACAAGATCGCCGCCGCCAGATCAGCCGCCGACGAGAAGCTCGGTTCCCACTGATCCCTGCTCTGACCGCAGCACATCCCGACTGAGAGATCGTGGCGGGACCCCCCGGGGTCCCGCCACGATCCGTTGGTGCAGACCAGTTCTCGAGTCTGCAGGTGTGGGCGGGGGCTGCGCCTCGTCGGCGTACCGGACACCTGCCGCGGCGCAGCCCCCTAGATCCAGGACTCCAGCCACATGCGCGAGAGCCATTCCCGGTAGGGGATCAGGGCTCCTGTCACCACGCCGTAGAAGTAGGCCGAGGTCAGCAGGACCACCACGACGACGCCACAGGCCGCCCCCGCCAGGGTGTGGCGCACCGTGGACGGCAAACCCAGCCACGTGGGGTCGCCCTCGTCGACGGAATCGGGGTGTGGCTCGACATCAAGGTCGGTGCTGAGTCGGCACTGACCCATCGCAGCGCCGAGGGCCCAGGCGAGGACGAGTGCGACGAACGGGACGAACGCCACCGTGTAGAAGGTGAAGATGGTGCGCTCGGGGTAGGCGAACCACGGGACGTACATGGCCAGGTACCCGCACAGGACCAGCCCGATCCTCCAGTTCCCCCATCGGCCCACGGACCACAGCGCCACGACCAGTGCCGGGACGGCCAACCACCACAGGGCCGGATTGCCCAGTGCGACGACGTTGCGCACGCAGTCCCCGCCCGCGCAGTCACCGGAGAACCGCTCGTAGGCGAAGGAGGTGGGGCGCAGCTGCAGGAGCCAGCCCGCGGGGTGGGACTGGTAGTTGTGGGGAGTGGAGAGCCCATTGTGGAAGGTCCACATCTGACGGTGGTACTCCCACAGGTCTGCCAGTACCGCGAGCGGGCCGTGGGCGGGACCACCCGCTGCTGCGGAAGCGCCGTGTCCCCATGCCCTGGGGTGCAGCATCCAGCCGGTCCAGGAAACGACATAGACGAGGACCGCGCTCGGCACCATCGCCAGGAACGCCACGGGGACGTCGAGCGCCAGGGCCGCACGTAGCGCTCGCGGGTGGCCCCATCGCCTGCGGGTCGTCCACTCGCGCAGCGCGACGAACAGTCCCAGCACGGCCAGCGCATAGATGCCCGACCACTTCACCGAGCAGGCGAGACCCAGCAGGATGCCCGCCGCCAGCAGCCACCATCGTGGTCCCGAATGCGGCCCCAGCCCGCCGGGATCATGTTCCCCGGGTGCCCTCCACGCGCGCAGACCGGCGACGAGGGTGGGATGGGCACGCTGCTGGTCCTTGACGACGGCGAGGACGGCGGCGAGGACGAAGGTGGAGAGGAAGATGTCCAGGAGGCTGGTGCGCGACATCACCAGGTGCATGCCGTCGGTGGCCAGGAAGAGTCCCGCCACCAGAGTCACCGCCGGGGAGTGGAACAGGTTCCACGCCAGCCGGCACAGGAGCAGGACCCCGACCGTCCCGGCGATGACGGCGGAGATCCGCCAGCCCACCGGGTTGTCCGCCCCGAAGAGTTGCATGCCCACGGCGATCAGCCACTTCCCCGTGGGCGGGTGGACGATGAATGAGCCCTCCACGCCCAGGCCGGAGAAGTCCCCGCGGGCGAATGCCGCGTCGGATCCCTCCGCCCAGGTGCCCTCGTAGCCGAGGCGGGCCAGGGAGTAGGCGTCCTTGACGTAGTAGGTCTCGTCGAAGATCAGCGTGGGGATGCGGTCCAGTCCGATGAGGCGAAGGACTGCGGCAACCAAGGTGGCAATCGCCGTGGCAACCCAGCCCGCTGCAGGCGAAACGGGCAGCCGCGTCCACCACGGCCTCGGTGCGTGCGTTTGGCGGGCGGCCGGAGCCGGGGCCGGGGACGGCTGGGGCTGTCCGGGTGGGGTTTGTGTCGGCACGGGCAGTGTCGGCGGTGCAGCAGGGGCCTGGTTGACGCGAGTGTCGCCGACGTGACGCGTCGGCGCCCCGGCGGAGCCATCGCTCGGCTGGTCTCCTGCAGTGCGTGGGTCGGCGGGGTCGTCGTCGCGGTGTTCGTCCACGCGCCGAGTCTAGGCGGGGAGCGGGGCACTGCGGGCGCGGGAGCACCGTGCCCCGTGCCGGCCCCATGGGTGGGAGGATGGGGGCATGATCCCCGACGACCAGCCCGTGCAGCGCCCCGGATCGATCCTCCTGGCGGCCACACCCATCGGAGATGTGGGGGACGCCTCCCCGCGTTTCGTCCGCGCGCTCTCCGAGGCGGAGGTGGTCGCCGCCGAGGACACCCGACGCCTCCTCGCCCTCGCCTCGAGGCTGGACGTGCGCATCAATGGTCGCCTCCTCAGCCTCCACGACCACAACGAACGTGAGCGTGCCGATGCGGTGATCGACCTGGCCGACGACGGTGCCCGAGTGCTGCTGGTCTCCGATGCCGGCATGCCCACCGTCTCGGACCCGGGCTACCGGGTGGTCCGCCGAGCCGTGGAGCGCAAGATCCCCGTCTCCGCCCTGCCCGGGCCCTCGGCGCCGGTCACAGCGCTGGCCGTGTCCGGGTTGCCGTCCGACCGTTTCTCCTTCGAGGGGTTCCTGCCCCGCAAGGACGGTGAGGCCTCCAGAGCGCTCGCGGCGATGGCCCAGGATCCACACACGTTGATCTTCTTCGAGTCCGCCAAGCGCGTGAATGCCACCCTCGTGCGCATGGCCGAGGCCTTCGGGGGCACCCGCCAGGCCGTGGTCTGCCGAGAGCTGACCAAGGTCCACGAGGAGGTCCTGCGCGGTGATCTCAACACCCTCATCGCCCGCACCGTGGGCGAGGTGCTGGGGGAGATCACGATCGTGGTGGCCGGCGCGCGGGAGACCGGCCGTGCCGAGGACCACGTCCTGGCTGTGCTCGCGCTCGCAGACGAGGGGATGCGCCTCAAGGAGGCCGCAGCCCAGGTCGCCGAGGCCACCGGACTGCGCAAGAACGATCTCTACCGCGCCGCACTGCGCCGCCGCGACACCGACTGAGGGCGACCCGGCCCCGCCCATCCGTCCCGGGGCCAGTACTCTGGGGTCTGGTGGTCACAGCTCCGAGGAGGAACCATGTCACGCGCACTCATCGTCGTCGACGTCCAGTCGACCTTCTGCGAGGGTGGCTCCCTGCCGGTCGATGGCGGCAATGCTGCCGCCGAGCGCATCGCCGACTTCGCCCGCACGCACCGTGGGGCCTATGACCTGGTCGCCACCACGCAGGACTGGCACATCGACCCGGGCTCGCACTTCTCCGACACCCCGGACTTCGTCGACACCTGGCCGCCCCACGGGGTCGCCGGCACCCCCGAGGCCGAACTCCACCCTTCCCTGGTTGATCTGGACGCGGACGTGTCCGTGAAGAAGGGCATGTACGCTGCCGCCTACTCCGGGTTCGAGGGCACCACCGCGGACGGCTCCACCCTGCAGCGCGCGCTGGAGGCCGCGGGTGTCACCGATGTCGACGTGGTGGGACTGGCAGAATCCCACTGTGTCGCCGAGACGGCCCTGGATGCGCAGGAGGCCGGGTTCGCCACCCGCGTGCTCACCGACCTCACCGAACCGGTCTCCGAGGAGCTGGGTGCGGCGGGGCGGGTGCGCATGTCCCGGGCGGGCGTGACGCTCGCGGACTCCGGCGCCGTCGACCCGGACTGACTGAACGGGCCGATTGAACGGGCCGATTGAACGGGCCGATTGAACGGGATGGCTGAACCGGTTCGCCTTCCCGGCGCGGGACCGCTACCGCCCGCGGGGTCTCCGACCGGCCGACATGGGGTGAGGTCCTGCCCAGGGTCCCGGACGTGGGGACCGGAGTACTGCTCGCGCACGGTCACCCCAGTTCGTGTGCAGGAATGCACCCAGTTTCTCGGTTCGGACACCGGCGGC
>JBQEKJ010000234.1:2480-4012 GCA_052103835.1 Pauljensenia sp. | reverse complement strand
GGAGGACTCGAAGGTCGTGCCGCTGGGCTTCTCCCAGGGAGGCCTCATGGCCACCGAGCTGCTGCGCACCCGACCCGGCCGCGTTCCCGCCACCGTGGTCCTGGCCGGTTTCGTCCAGGGCGGGCCTCACCCGGGCGATGCCGAGCTGGAGACACTGCGCCCCGCGCTCTTCTGGGGTCGCGGCGACGAGGACCGTGTCATCGCCGCCCATGCCGTGGAGCGCACCGCCGACTGGCTGCCGGGACACACCAGCCTGGAGGCCCACCTCCACCCGGGGCTGGCACATGGGATCAACGCACAGGAGGTCAGCGACGTGCGGGAGTTCCTGGGGCGCAACGTCAGATCCTGAGCGACGCAGCGGGTGGCCCGCAACCTGGCTGGCACCCCGGACGTGCCCACGGATCGGCGCCCCGGGCAGGCACCCCGGCGAGGGCACGTCCGGTGGGGCCTCGGGGGGCGCCCCCGGCGCGCCCCCGGCACGCTCTCCGGGGGCGCGCCCGGGAGGAGCGAATCTCAGGAGGGCAGGGCGTCCAGCCAGGAGCCGAGCACCGCTTGCGCCCGCACGGCCAGGCCGGGGCCGTGGCGCCGCGCCTCCTCCCGCAGCACCTGGGGGTCGATGCCGTGTGAGGCGAGTTCGTGCGCGTGCCCGATGAGCCACTGCTCGATGCGCGTGTGGTCGGCCTCCAGGTGGAACTGCAGGGCCAGGACCTCCGCGCCCCACGAGAAGGCCTGGTTGGGGAAGCCCGGGGTGGCGGCCAGTCGCTCGGCACCCGAGGGAATGGCGAACTGGTCCCCGTGCCAGTGCAGGACGGGCGTGTCACCGAGTTCCGCCAGGACGGAGTCCCGTCCCGCCCTCGTCAATGTGAGCGGAGCGTAGCCGATCTCGACGCGGCCCGAGGGCGCCACCTCCGCCCCCAGCGCTGCGGCGACCAGCTGGGCTCCCAGACAGATCCCCAGGGTGGGACCACCCCGGTCCAGGCGGGCGGCGACCGCGTCGAGCTCCCGGGTGAGGAAGGGGTAGCGCTGCTGGTCCCCGACCCCGATGGGTCCGCCGAGGACGACCAGCAGGTCCGCTCCCGCGGCACGCGCGGGGTCGAGTGGATCGACGCCGGCGCGCAGGTCGCGGACGCGGTAGCCGCGGGCAGCCAGGAGCGGCTCCATCACCCCGAGGTCCTCGAAGGCGACGTGGTGGATGACGAGGGCGTCACGGTCCATGAACGGTCTCCTCTGCCGAGGGTCGGACTGCCGGGGCACTGTGCCCGGGCCACTCGGTACCCGGGTCACTCTGCGCCCATCGTAGGACCGGCCCCACCGCATGCGGATGGAAGGCAGGTCCTCACCGTCGCGCCGGTGACGCACGAACCGGTCGGACCCGGACCCGGACCCGGACCCCCGACGATTTCACGACGTTCAGCATTGGGAGGCGTGCGGCGCTTCCGTCACTACCCTGAAGGGGCAGGGAGAGCACGTCTCCATGGATTGTCAAGGCAGACGTGCAGCTTGTGGGCATGTACGCAGGACTGCCCCGGGCC
>JBQEKJ010000234.1:0-2470 GCA_052103835.1 Pauljensenia sp. | reverse complement strand
CGGACCCATCGTAGGACCGTCCGCAGGTGTCGGTGAGGACGCCCCTCCCCAGCGGACCCAGAGCTTCCGGGCACGGATTTCACGCCGTTCAGGATTGGAATCCCGTGGCCGCCTCTCCGTCGAGCCTCTCGCCTGGGGAGGAGCTCTGCCCGGAGCATTGTCAAGGCAGACGTGCAGCTTGTGGGCATGTACGCAGGACTGCCCCGGGCCTTGGGGTGGCGGACGAGCGGACGTAAAATATCAGTACAACGGTCAGATTCCGCGAATGAGGAGGAACACCATGTCATTGGTGAACACAGTCATCCAGCCCTTCACAGTCAATGCCTACAAGCAGGGCGAGTTCATCGAGGTGACCGACGCGGACCTGCGGGGGACCTGGAACGTCATCATGTTCTACCCCGGCGACTTCACCTTCGTGTGCCCCACCGAGCTGGAGGACCTCGCCGACCACTACGACGAGTTCCAGGCGCTCGGCGTCGAGGTCTACAGCGCCTCGACCGACTCCCACTTCTCCCACAAGGCCTGGCACGACACCTCCGAGGCCGTGGGCAAGGTCCAGTACGCCATGCTCGGCGACCTCAAGAAGGAGCTCTCCCGCGACTTCGACGTCCTCGACGAGGAGTCGGGGCAGGCGCTGCGCGGAACCTTCGTGCTCGATCCCGAGGGTCGCATCCGCGTCCTCGAGGTCAACGACTCCGGCATCGGGCGCGACGCCCGCGAGCTGCTGCGCAAGATCAAGGCCGCCCAGTACATCACCGCGCACCCGGGCGAGGTCTGCCCCGCACACTGGGAGCAGGGCGAGGAGACCCTCACCCCGTCGTTGGACCTGGTGGGCAAGATCTGATGCTGGACGCCACACTGACGACCCAGCTCAGAACCTATCTGGGCTACGTCACACGGCCCGTGGAGCTGCGGGCCGCCACGGATGACTCCGCCACCGGGCGGAGGATGTCCGAACTCCTCGGCGAGATCGCGGCGCTGTCCGACAGGCTCTCCGTGGTCGAGGACCCCTCGGAGGAGGTCAGGCGCCCGTCCTTCCTCATCACGAACCCGGGTGAGGACACAGGTCTGCGCTTCGCGGGCGTGCCCCTGGGGCATGAGTTCACCTCACTGGTGCTCGCCCTCCTGCAGGTCGGGGGCCACGCCTCCACGGAGGACGCCGCCCTGCAGCAGCGCGCACGGGAGCTCAGCGGGCCCCTGCACTTCGAGACCTTCTTCTCCCTGAGCTGCCAGAACTGCCCCACGGTGGTCCAGGCCCTCGATCTCATGAGCGTCCTCAACCCGGGCGTCACGCACACGGCCATCGAGGGCTCCGCCTTCGAGGCCGAGGCGGAGGAGCGGGGCATCAGGTCCGTGCCGACGATCTTCCTCAACGGGGAGCTCTTCGGCCAGGGCCGGATGACCCTGGAGCAGATCCTCGACAAGGTCGCACCGCTGTCGGCCGAGGATCGCACGAACACGCCCGCCATCCCGGCGGAGCATGACGTGCTGGTCATCGGCGGGGGTCCCGCCGGGGCCACGGCCGCCATCTACACCGCACGCAAGGGCCTCAGCACGGCACTGGTCGCCGACCGTATGGGTGGCCAGGTCCTGGACACCGCTGCGATCGAGAACCTGCCCTCCCAGACCCGTGTCGAGGGTCCGGTCTACGGCCAGCTGCTGGAGACGCATGTCCGCGAGTACGAGGTCGACGTGCTGCCCGATCACCAGGCAGTCGCCCTGGAACCCGCACCTGACGACTCCCCCTCCACGGTCACGGTCCGCCTCGACGACGGCACGGTGCTCGGCGCCCGCACAGTGGTCCTGGCCACGGGTGCCCACTGGCGCCAGCTGGGTGTCCCCGGCGAGGACGAGTACCGCAACAAGGGAGTCACCTACTGCCCCCACTGCGACGGCCCCCTGTTCAAGGGCAAGCGCGTCGCGGTGATCGGCGGAGGCAACTCCGGTATCGAGGCGGCCATCGACCTGGCCGGCGTCGCGGCACACGTCGACGTCGTCGAGTTCGACACCAAGCTGCGCGCGGACAAGGTGCTGCTGCACACCCTGGGCACCCTGGGCAACGTCGACGTCCACGTCAACGCCGCCACCCAGGAGGTCCTCGGCGACGGACGCGGCGTGACCGGGCTGCGCGTGAAGGACCGCGAGTCGGGTGCGGAGTCCACGCTCCCCCTGGACGGTGTCTTCGTCCAGATCGGCCTGCTGCCCAACACCGGGTGGCTCAAGGGCTCTGTGGAGCTCAACCCACGTGGGGAGATCGTGGTGGACGAGTCCCTGCGCACCTCCGTGGAGGGTGTCTACGCCGCCGGTGACTGCACGACCTCGCGTTACAAGCAGATCGTGGTGGCTGCCGGGGAGGGCGCCCAGGCAGCCCTGGGTGCCTTCGACCACCTGATCCGCACGGTGGCCTGAGCGGTCGGACAGCGAACAGGCAAAGTCCTGGGCAGCAGAGGACTGAGCGCATGAGCGCCGG
>JBQEKJ010000233.1:0-4019 GCA_052103835.1 Pauljensenia sp. | reverse complement strand
TCCCCATCGACGAGGGCGGCGCCCCCACGCCTCAGGACGCGCGGCGCAGACGCAGGGAGTTCACCACCACGAACACCGAGGAGAAGGCCATGGCGGCGGCCGCGATCATCGGATTGAGGAGACCCGCGACCGCCAGCGGGATCATGGCGACGTTGTAGGCGAAGGCCCAGAACAGGTTCTGCTTGATGACGCGCAGGGTGCGCCGCGACACCCGAATCGCGGTCGCGGCGGCCGTCGGCTCGGAGTTGACCAGCGTGATGTCGGCGACCTGGATCGCGACGTCCGTGCCCGAGCCCATGGCGATGCCCAGCCCGCGGACCCCGGCCTGGGCCAGCGCCGCGGCGTCGTTGACACCGTCCCCGACCATGGCGACGACCCGCCCCTGCTCCTGCAGGTCGCGCACCACGTCACGCTTCTGATCGGGCATGACCTGGGCGATGACCCGGGTGATGCCGACCTCGTCGGCGACGTGGCGCGCCGAGGCCTCGTTGTCACCGGTCAGCAGCACGGGCTCGATGCCGAGGTCGCGCAGCTGGGAGATGGCCTCCACGGAGGTCGCCTTGAGGGTGTCGCGCACAACCAGGGCCGCTTGTGCGTGCCCGCCCTGCAGGTGGGAGGGCAGGACGCGCGCCGACGAGGGCGACCCCTGCGCACCAGGTCCGGTCCCCGCAGCCGCCGGGTCGGTGGCGTCCCGGCCAGAGGTGCCCGGGGCCGAGGTGTCCTGGCTGGTCCTGACAGGGGTGCCTGCAGAGTCGGTGTGCAGGGGGTCGGTGTGCGCTGCGTCGGTGCCGGACAGGGTTGTGGCTGCGCCCGGCGCGGCGGCGGGGGTCCTGCCGGGGGCCGTGGCAGCCCCCGAGCGTCCGCGCACGGTGGCGTGGTAGCCGGCGTCGTCGACCACCTTCTCCAGTTCCGCATCGGGGTAGTCGCGGTCCAGGGTGATCGAGGCGGACTCGGTCGCCAGGTTCACGGAGGCGGTGACACCGGGCAGCTTCTGGAGCTTGCGCTCCACACGACGCACGCAGGAGGCGCAGGTCATGCCCTGGACGTCCATGTCGACGCGGATGGGATCGGGTCGGACGAGACCGGGGGTGGCGGTGTCCGGGCGTTCACCGATCGCGCTGGAGCTGTCTGCCTGACCGGCTTCTCCAGGCTCTCCGGTCCCCGTGGCCATCGCTGTCCGCGCACCCGCGCCTGCTTCCTCACCCGCTGCCGACGCCGCTGCACCGGCAGCGTCGCGCCAGTCGGGAACGGTGGCCAGCACGACGACGGAGGCACCCGTGTCCTGCGCGCCGGTCACGGCCTCGGAGAGGTCCGCGGGCACCTCGATGCCGAGGTCGCGCAACCAGGTCGGGCGGCCCACCAGGACCAGGTCCTGGCCACCCCCGGATCCGGGCACCAGGGCCGAGACCCCGAGGCCGGGATGGTTCGTGAACGCATGTGTCCCCGTCGGTGTCACCCCGGCGGCCGCGGCGCCCGCGACGACGGCGCGGGCCAGTGGGTGCTCGGAACCGGACTCGGCCCCAGCGGCCAGGGCCAGCGCGCGGGTGGCATCCCCCGACGGGAGGGCGTCGCCCTCGTCGGTGCCGGAGGAGTGGCCCCCCGGGGTCACGCTGCCGGGGGTCGTCCCGCCGGTCTCCCCGGTACCCCCGACCGTCAGCGTCGCGCCCCCGGGCAGGACGACGGACTCCAGGCTCATGCGGCCGGTGGTGATGGTGCCCGTCTTGTCCAGCACCATGGTGTCGATGGTGCGGGTCTGTTCGAGGATCTCGGCGGACTTGATGACGATACCCAGCTGCGAGGCGCGGCCCGAGCCGACCAGCAGTGCGGTGGGCGTGGCCAGTCCCAGCGCGCAGGGGCAGGCCACGACCAGCACGGCGACGGCTGCGGTGAAGGCGGCCTGCACCGAGCCTCCCGCCAGGAGCCAGCCCACCAGCGTCGCCAGGGAGATGGCGATGACGATGGGGACGAAGACGGAGGAGATCCGGTCGGCCAGGCGCTGGACGGGGGCCTTGCCGGCCTGGGCCTCAGCGACCATGCGCCCGATCTGGGCCAGGGTCGTCTCGGCGCCCACGCGGGTCGCGCGCACCACGAGCGCCCCCCAGGTGTTGACCGTCGCGCCGGTGACGTTGTCGCCCGCGGAGACGTCCACGGGAACGGACTCACCGGTCAGCAGGGAGGTGTCCAGGGCGGAGGAGCCCTCCACGACGCGGCCGTCGGTGGCGACCTTCTCACCGGGGCGCACCAGGAACAGGTCGCCCACCGCCAGGTCGGTGGCGGGGATGAGTTCCTCGTGGCGGGTGCCGTCGGCATCCGTGCGCACGCGGGTGGCCTCCTTGGCGCCGAGCTCCAGGAGGGAGCGCAGGGCGTCACCGGCGCGGTAGCGGGTGCGTGCCTCGGCCCAACGCCCGATGAGGAGGAAGAGGGTGATGACGCAGGCGCCCTCGAAGTAGATCTCGGCGTGGTGGCCCGACGCGCGTGGCAGGAGGGACATCTGCATGCGCATGCCCAGCATGCCCGCGCCACCGAACAGCAGGGCCCACCAGCTCCACAGGGTGGAGGCGATGACACCGAGGCTGACCAGGGTGTCCATGGTGGTGGACCCGTGGCGACCCGCACGCCAGGCGGCGGAGTGGAAGGGCCACGCTCCCCAGGTGACGACCGGCAGTGACAGCAGGGCGACCATCCACTGCCACCCGGTGAACTGCCAGGCGGGGACCATGGAGACCGCGACGACGATGACGGTGGGTGGGGCGCAGGCGATCACGCGGCGGCGCAGGGTCAGGGCGTGGCGGCGTGCGCCCTCACCGATGTGGGGGGTCGTCGGGGCGGAGTGGTCCGCGGCGGCGGTGTCGGCGGAGGGGCCGGTGGCGGTCGCGACGGCGGCCGTCCGGCGGGTGCCTGTCGTGGCGCGGCCTGTCGGGTTGCTGTCGGACGGGCCGGTGCCTGTCGGGCCCGTGCCGGTCGCGCCGGAGGTCGCAGCGGTGACCGCGTCCGGTCCGGGCTGGTCTCCCGGCTGGTTGCCGGACTGGGGATGCTGCTGGGTGAGGGGGTTCGTCATGACGCCTTCTGGGGGGCGTGGGTGTCCGGGGCAGCACCCTCAGGGGTGCGCCCGGGAGCACGGGGGTGACGGTCGTGTGGCGCGGTGGCGTGCCCGTGGGCGCGCGACCCCGCCCCGGCCGGGTTCAGGGGTGCGGGCGTGGGTGCGGGCGTGGGCATCGACGCAGACCCGTGAGGACAGGCCTCCCGCCCGCACCTGGTGCAGGTACGAACGTGGTCCGGGTATGGGAGAGGTCGACGCGGAGCCGTGGGACTCAGAAGTCCCGCGCGACCCCGACCAGCTCGAACCCGGCCTCGTCGACGGCCTTCTTCAGCAGGGTGTCGTCCACACCGGTGTCGGTGACGACGGTGACCTTGGAGGTCTTGCCCGAGTTGAGGATGACGTCGACGTTCTTCACGCCGGGGACCTCGCGGAGCTCCTCGGTGACGGATGCGACGCAGTGGGAGCAGGTCATGCCGTTGATGGAGAGCTCGACGGTGCGGTCAATGGGGTGGTCGGTGGTGGCCATGGTGTCTTCCTCCTGGTGGCCCGGGGGCCGTGGGTGGGGTGTGAATGGGTGGGGTGCGGGCGGTGCCCGCAGGTGGCAACGGTGGCGGGTGGTGTGCCCGTGGACGGGTGCGTGGGTGTGTGGCCTCAGGACTTCACGAGGCGTGCGATGGCGCGGGTGGCCTCCTCGACCTTCTCGCGCCCCTCCTCGTCGGACCGCTTGGCCGCATGCACCACGCAGTGGTTCATGTGGTCCTGCAGCAGGCCGAGCGCCACAGAGTCGAGGGCGCTCTGGATCGCGGAGATCTGCGTGAGGACGTCGATGCAGTAGGAGTCCTCGGAAACCATGCGCTGGACGCCGCGGACCTGCCCCTCGATGCGCCTCAGGCGCGTGAGGTACTGCTCCGTCGAACTCGAGTACCCAGCCATCGTGACCCTCCTCCGTGTCCTGTACTGCGACGATACCCCTATGGGG
>JBQEKJ010000232.1:0-4041 GCA_052103835.1 Pauljensenia sp. | reverse complement strand
GTGTCGCGGTCCGCGTCCGGACCGACGACCCCCACGGGTGCGTAGCCGACACCGGTCACCACGGTGTGCCCGGAGGCGGTGACGACCTCCTGGACGGTCATCTCGGAGCGGGTGAGGGTGCCCGTCTTGTCGGAGCAGATGACGGTGGCCGAGCCGAGCGTCTCCACGCTGGTGAGCTTCTTGACCACGGCATTGTGCCGGGCCATGCGCTGCACGCCCAGGGCGAGGACCACGGAGAGGATGGCGGGAAGTCCCTCGGGGACGGCGGCGACAGCCAGGGAGACCCCGAGGAGCAGGGTGTCCACGAGGTCCTCGGGCGAGGAGACGTTGCCGAGCAGCACCAGGGCGCCCACCACCACGACGGCGATGGCGACCACGGCGATGCCGAGCATCTTCGAGACCTGGGTGATCTCCTGCTGGAGGGGCGTGGGGGCGTCCTCCACGGACCCGAGCAGTTCCGCGATCTCACCCATCTGGGTGCGCGCACCCGTCGCGGTGACCACGGCGGTGCCGGACCCCTGCGCCACGGAGGTCCCCCGGAACACCATGTTCGTCCGGTCGGCGAGGTCCGCGTCGGAACCGAGGGGCTGCGTCGTCTTGGAGACGGCCTCGGACTCCCCGGTGAGGGAGGACTCCACGACCCGCAGCACGGAGGCGTCGACGAGGCGGGCGTCGGCACTGACCTGGTCCCCCTCGCCCAGGCCCAGGTGGTCACCGACGACGAGATCGGTGGTGGGGACCTCCACGCGCCTCCCGCCGCGCACGACCCTCGAGGTCGCCCGGGACATCTCCGAGAGCGCCGCGACAGCGGCGTCCGCCCGGCTCTCCTGGACCAGGCCGAGGACCGCGTTCAGCACGATGACGGCCAGGATGACGAGGGCGTCGACGGGCAACCCCTGGGCGCCCTCGAGGACCCACGCCGCACCCGAGATGACGATGGCCACCACCAGGAGGATCACCAGGGGATCGGTGAACTGGGTGAGGAAGCGCCGCCAGAGCGGGGTGGGCTGGGCGGCGGCGAGTTCATTGGGACCGTCGGCGGAGAGCCTGCGTGCCGCCTCGGCGTCGGTGAGTCCTGAGGTGGCGTCGCCACCCACGGCGGCCACGACCTCGTCAGTGGGGACCGAGAACGGTGAGGGGGAGGTCGAGGTGTCCATGCGCCCATCCAATCAGTGCGCGCCGGGAGTCGCGCAGGAGGGCGTGTGGTGACCGTCACGGGGCCACGTGGCGGGTCGGGGCGAGGGGGGCGCGGGCCGACGAGGGCGGAGCGTGCAGGAAGGGACCTGGACGCGGGCCGACGAGGGCGGCCCCCACGCGAACGGACCTGGGCGCGGGCACGGGCGAGGGGCGCAGGCCAACGAGGGCGGGCGGATGACCTCCGGTGACTCCACCACGATGGCTGATCCCCGTACCCATCCCGGGCACGCAGCTGAGTGCACCGCTCTCGTCCCCGGGGCTCCGGAGAGGACCCGTCCGGTGGGACAATCCCCCCATGCAGACGCTCATCCTGATCGTCGTCCTGGCCATCGTCTCAGCTGCGGTCGTCGGCATCGGCGACAGGATCCGTCTGCCCTGGCCCGCCCTCATGGTCGTCGTGGGTGCCGT
The DNA here is from genome assembly GCA_052103835.1 of Pauljensenia sp. Lineage (GTDB taxonomy): Bacteria > Actinomycetota > Actinomycetes > Actinomycetales > Actinomycetaceae > Pauljensenia. Next base: position 2,436 of record JBQEKJ010000232.1, on the reverse strand, counting down.
GGTCGCCCTCGTCCCCGGACTTGCGGTGGACATCAACCCGGAGCTGATCCTGCCGGTGTTCCTGCCACCCCTGCTCTGCTCCGCCGCCCAGCGCACCTCCTGGCAGGTCATGCGACGCAGGTGGAAGTCCCTGGTATGGCTGGCGGTCGGCCTGGTGGTCGTCACGGTGGCTGCGGCGAGCGCCACGGCACTCGCGATCATCCCGGGCATCACGGTCGCCGCGGCCATCGCCCTGGGCGCCATGGTCGCCCCGCCCGACCCCGTGGCCGTGGAGTCCGTGGCCGGTTCCGTTCCCATCCCGAGACGTGTGCTCATGACCCTGCAGTCCGAGGGGCTGTTCAATGACGCCGCCTCACTCGTGATCTTCCAACTGGCGCTCTCCGCTGCCCTGGCAGGCGACCAGCCGGACCTCGGTGCCATGGCGATCGGCTTCCTGGTCGGAGCGGTCATCGCAGTGGCCGTGGGCTGGGTCTGCGCCTGGGTGGTCCGCCGCGGAACGGACCTCATCGATTCCCCGATGGCGAGATCCTCGGCGACCCTGGCCCTGCCCTTCCTCGCCTATCTCGTCTCCGAGCACCTCGGGGCCTCCGGTGTCATCGCCGTGGTGGTGGCGGGCCTCCAGATGCGCTCCTCACAGGATCCCGCCCGCTCCAGCGACCGCCTGACCCAGGATGCACTGTGGGGAGTGCTGGAGACGTGCATCACGGGCGTCGCCTTCGGTCTCATCGGGCTGGAGATCCGCCAGATCGCCCTCGACGTCGGCCCGGCCATCGGCAGGCTGTTCCTGGACGGACTCGTGATCGCCCTCGTCCTCGTCGCGGTGCGGGCGGGTTGGTTCCTGCTCATGTGGGCTGCGGTGCACCGCGGCGGGGTGGCGGACGATGCGCCGAGGTCGGGCCGTGACGTCGTGGTGATGACGTGGGGCGGGATGCGGGGTCTGGCCACCCTCGCACTCGCACTGTCGCTGCCCGCAACGCTCAGCGATGGCACTGCCTTCCCCGCCCGCGACGCGATCCTCGTGGTGGCCATCGCGGTCCTCTTCGTGACGCTGCTGGTCGCCGGGCTCACGCTGCCCGCCCTCGTGCACGCCCTGCACATCGACTCCGAGGCCGAGTCCGAGGCGGCCGCCGAGCAGGCCCTGCGGACCCGGATGATGACCGCCGCCACCGCAGCGGTCGCCACCCGACAGGACATCCCCCCGGCGCTGGTCGAACGCATGACGCAGTGGGCCCGACACGTCGCGGAGTCCACCTTCGACGAGGCCGAGGGCGGCACCCCGAAGTCCCCGCGCATGCAGAAGCTCATCCAGGGGCGCGAGGCCGTGGCCTCAGGAAGGCGCGCAGCCCTGGAGGCCTGTCGGGCCGAGGTGGTGCAGGCCCGACGCGAACCGGGCACCGATCCCGAGGTGGCTGACCAGATGCTGCGCAGCCTCGACATGCGCCTCGTCGCGCTGGAGGCGGCGGAGAGGGACTGAGGGTGGCGGGCGCGAGTACAAGGACCTGCGAACTCCTTGCCCTGCAACAGACCGCGGAGTTCGGGCCCCTACGGGTTGGGACCTGCTGCGGGGAGCAACGGAACCAGAGGTGAGCGCAAAGATCAGACCCGAGCCGGGCTCAGTTGATCGCGGATCGAGCTGCTTTGCCGAAACTGCTCTGCCTCGGGCTCGTCAACGAACTCGAGCAGTTGCCCGGCCACCGACGTCAGTGCCTCCTTCACCTCTGCCGGTGTGGCGTAGAAGAACTCCCGTCGAGCATTGACCATGTTCACTCGCTGCGGTGCGAACCGGTGGTGGAGAGCCGTCTCGACTCCGACGGCATCGTCGGAGAAGAACAGGGCATGGACGTCGAAGTTGAATGGAACTGACGCGTCACTGAGCTCGCGGACCCGGTCGATCGGATTGAGCCTTCGAGTCATGCCGATCTTCACCATGCGCTCCCCGAATGAACCCACATTCGAGATGACATAGACATATCCCGCACGGATATTGGCCTGCCGATAGTCAACGTCGTCAATTCCTCTCTGGACCTCGGCAAGCTTGTCCAACAAGGCCTCGGCCTCATCGACCCGACCCTGTTCACGCAGCACAGCAATGGTGTTCTCGTAGTGGTTCTTCTCCTTTTCCAAACGACGACGCTCCGCCTCCATCTCTTCCTGGGCCTTCTTCTCCTCGCGAAGACGAGCTCGCTCCTCACGCTCAGCCTCCTTCGCAGCTACCTTCGCCTGGAGGTGCTGCGCGGCAAGGACCAGTTCCTGCACTCGGAGTGCGTGGTAGGTGGGCGTCACGGACAGGCTGATCATCGACCCCAGCTTCGACGCCTGGTCCCGTGCCCGCTCAAGCCTCTTGATGGCAGCATCAAGGTTGCCGGCCCTGACCGTCAGGACTGCGTTCTCTGCTTCGGCGTTGTAGGCCCGCAACATCATCCTGGACATGTCCGT
>JBQEKJ010000231.1:0-4045 GCA_052103835.1 Pauljensenia sp. | reverse complement strand
AAGCCGTCTCGACCCCATTGGGAATGATGACGGCATCGCCTCCGTGGTGCTCGACCAGGGTGCGCCTGGCCTCCTCCGAGACGGCGATGCGTGCGGAGAGGCGTTCCATGAGTGGACGCACGACCCCCGCGGTGGCCTCACGCGCGTAGGAGCGCTCCATGGCAGAGTGGAATGTGCCCACCACCGGGCAGTCGGCGTTCATCACGGCCAGCATGGAGATGGAGGGGACAGTCGGTTCATGGACGTGGAGGACGTCGAAGGCGCCCTCGTCGAGCCAGCGGCGTGTGCGCGCGGAGACCACGGGTCCGAAGGAGAGCCGGGCGACCGACCCATTGAACCGGATCGGCACCGCTGGGCCCACCGAGACCGCGAATGCGGGGAGCACGGACTTCGAGGAGGGGGTGAGCACGGACACCTCGTGGCCGCGCCGAATCAGCTCACCGGCCAGGTCACGCACGTGGTACTGCACGCCTCCGGGGACATCCCAGGAGTAGGGGTTGACGATCCCGATCCTCATGGACGCTCCGCCTCCTCCTGTTCCCGCTCCTGGCGTCGATGCCGCTCACGTGCCCTCGCGAGACGCTCCGGGTCCAGGTCCTCGACGAAGACGGGCTGCATCATGTGCCAGTCTCGCACGTGCTCGCGCATGAGAGGGGTGAGAGCGTCCACCCATGCCTGGGTGTGGGTCTCCACCCCCGTGTGCTCGGCGGTGGCACCCGGAGGGGCAATGGGCCCCACCAGTTCCAGGGCGATCGTGGCACCACCGGGCTCGTCGACGTAGTGGATCACACCCGCCACCAGGGGACGTCCCAGGCGTTGGGCGAGCGCTGCGGGGCCGGCGGCCACCAGGGCCCGGTGCCCGGCCAGGTCGACCTCGATCCCCCCACCGGAGACGTCCCGGTCCGCCAACAGGGGCACGATGATGCTGCGACCGCGGGAACGCTCCACCAGTCGGGGGAACACCGACTCCCCCCGACCGGCACCGATGATCTCCATGCCCAGTCCCTCCCGGAAGTCGACGAAGGCCCGGAAGAGCTCGGGTGGCTCCAGTTTCTCGGCAACGGTCAGGATGGGCAGGACGTTCTGCGCGACGTGCGCGCCACCGAGGTCCCAGTTGCCCGAATGGGTGAGCGCCAGCACCACGGGTCCGTCGGAGCCCAGTGCACGCAGCAGGTCCGGAGGATCGATGCGCAGTGCGGACGCGATCTGGTCCCGGGTGAAACCACCCAGGGCGAACTGTTCGGCATAGTTGCGGAAGTGGGAACGCACCGCAGCCCGGGACTCCGCGCGCGTCGGGCGACGACCCCGCAGCCGCGCGTGGTTGTCCTCCAGACGACGCACCTGCCTGCCCCGGCACAGCCACGCGACGTCCGCGACCAGCCCCGAGAACCCTCTGACCAGGGCGATGGGAAGCTTGGGGGCGATCTTCCACGCGACGAGGTAGAGGCTCGCGGTGCCCCGGGCGCTCACCGGGCCAGCGCCCGTCGGGTGAAGACGATGCGCTGCACGACCGTCACGAGGGAGGCGAAGGCGACCCAGCACAGGCCCACCGCGTACATCCACTGCGGCAGGCCCCACTCCGTGACCGCCGCACAGGCCAGGGCCACGACCAGCCGGTCCGTGCGTTCGGCGATGCCGAGCTTCGCGATGACCCCCACGGTCTCGGCGCGGGCCCGGGCATAGGGGACGGTGCCCACCCCGACCATGGCAATCGTGCCGGCGATGACACTGACGGTGCGCACCGGGCCCGCCTCCATGCCCAACGCAGCCCAGGCGAGCAGCGCGCCGAAGACGGCACCATCACCGAGACGATCCAGGGTCGAGTCGAGGAAGGCCCCGAACTGTGACTCCTGCCCGGTCATGCGTGCCAGGACCCCGTCCACGGAGTCGCAGAAGAGCACGACACCCAGCAGGATGCCGCCGATGGCGAGGTGGCCCCTGGCCAGCACACCCACCGAGATCCCGATGGTGAGGAGCGTGCCGGTGATGGTGACCATGTCGGGGGTGACGTGCAGCGCGGCCAGCACCCGTGCAACGGGGGTGAAGATCGTCCGGGTGATGGAACGCCCGTGGTTTCCGAGCATCAGTCCTCCTGGGGACGTGGAGTGGTCGGTGTGGGCCCGTGAGCGGGCCCGCCCTCGTCGGGCCAGGCCGCGCAGAGCCTGCGGCGGGCATCCTCGAGGAGTTCGGGGATGGCCTTCGTCCGGGCGATGATGGGCAGGAAGTTCGCATCCCCCGCCCAGCGCGGCACGATGTGCTGGTGGAGGTGGGCGGCGATTCCCGCTCCCGCTACCTCTCCCTGGTTCATGCCCAGGTTGAAGCCGTGGGGGTGGGCGACCTCCCGCTCGACGCGCATGGCGGTGGCGGTGAGGGCGCCCAGCTCGTCGCGCTCCTCCACCGTCAGGTCGGTGTAGTCGCTGACATGGCGGTAGGGGCACACGAGCATGTGGCCGGAGTTGTAGGGGAACAGGTTCATCAGGACGAAGCAGGTGCGACCGCGGTGGACGATGAGGGCGTCCTCGTCCCCGCGCTGCGCGGCCTCGCAGAAGGGACACTCACCCGACGAGGCGTCGACCGGCTTGTGGTCCCCGTTGATGTAGGCCATCCGGTAGGGGGTCCAGAAGCGGTCGAAGCCGTCGGGGACGCCCGCCAGCGTGCGTGCATCCTCGATGCGTTCCTCATCACCCATCCGTGAGCCTCACAGTGCGTCGGTGTTGATGCGGTCGCGGATGTGAGCCGTGATGCGCTCCACGGCCTGCTCCACGGGCACGCCGTTCTCCTGGGTGCCGTCACGGAATCGGAAGGAGACGGCGCCCGCAGCCACGTCCTCGCCGCCGGCGATGAGGGTGTAGGGCACCTTCTCCTTGGCGGCGTTGCGGATCTTCTTGCCGAAACGGTCGTCGGAGTGGTCGACCTCGACACGCACGCCACGGGCCCGCAGCATCGTCGCCACCTCGTCGACATAGGCGTCGAACGCCTCGGCGACCGGGACGAGGCGGACCTGCACCGGGGCGAGCCAGGCGGGGAACGCGCCTGCGTAGTGCTCCACGAGGACGCCGATGAAGCGCTCGACGGAGCCGAGCTTGGCGGAGTGGATCATGACGGGACGCTGGCGGGAGCCGTCGGCGGCCGCGTACTGCAGGTCGAAGCCGCGCGGCTGGTTGAAGTCGTACTGGACGGTGGACATCTGCCAGGTCCGTCCGATGGCGTCCTTGACCTGTACCGAGACCTTGGGGCCGTAGAAGGCGGCGCCACCGGGATCAGGGACCAGGTCCAGGCCCGTGGAGGCGCAGGCGTCCTCCAGGATCCGAGTGGCCTCGGCCCACTCCTCGTCGGAGCCGATGAACTTGTCCTTCTTCTTGCCCGACTCGTCGCGGGTCGACAGCTCCAGGTAGAACTCGGTGAGCCCGAAGTCACGGAGGATGCCCAGGAAGAAGTCGAGGAGCATCTTGATCTCGTCCTCGGCCTGCGCGGGCGTGCAGTACGTGTGGGAGTCGTCCTGGGTGAAGCCACGCATGCGGGTGAGACCGTGGACCACGCCGGACTTCTCGTAGCGGTAGTCGTGGCCCATCTCGAAGAAGCGCAGGGGCAGCTCACGGTAGGAGCGCCCACGACTGGCGAAGATCAGGTTGTGCATCGGGCAGTTCATGGCCTTGAGGTAGTACTCCTGGCCGGCCCGGGTCACGTGGCCCTCGGCGTCGCGCTCCTCGTCCACGGACATCGGGGGAAACATCGTGTCCGCGTAGTAGGGCAGGTGACCGGACTTGTGGAACACGCCGCCCTTGGTGATCTCGGGGGTGTGGACGAAGTCGAAGCCCGCCTCCAGGTGGCGCTGCACGACGTACTCCTCGATGACGTGGCGCAGGATGCCGCCCTTGGGGTGGAACAGGACGAGGCCCGGTCCCACCTCCTCGGGGAAGGAATAGAGGTCGAGTTCCGCACCGAGGCGCCGGTGGTCGCGTCGCTCGGCCTCCTTGAGGCGTTCCTGGTACGCCACCAGGTCGTCCTTGGTGGCCCAGGCGGTGCCGTAGATGCGCTGGAGGGC
>JBQEKJ010000230.1:0-4076 GCA_052103835.1 Pauljensenia sp. | reverse complement strand
TTTGGCCCGACCAAGTCAACACATCTGAGAGTCTCAGAAGTCACGACACATGACATGCGGAGGCCTGCCTCGGCCAGATCGACGGGTGGTGGCTGTGGGGGCGTCCGCGTCGGCGATGCCTCCGAGCGCGAGTGAGGGGATCCGAGGCTGCGCGCCCCCCCCGACGTTCCGACGTCGCCCTCGTCACACCCAACCTTGGGGATCTCTGGGAAAGTGCACTTTCCCGCGCCCCTCGCCGTCTGCGCGGATACCGTTGACGGGGACGAGTGGAGGGGACGGAACTTGGGGCATCATCGCTACCACAACGGATTGAAGACCGCGGGTCTCTTCATGGCTCTGTGGGTGATCCTTCTCCTCATCGGCGGGCTCATCGCCCAGGGGACGGGCAACTCCTCCTGGATATGGATCTTCGCGCTCATCGGTCTGGCGTCGACCGCGTACTCCTACTGGAACTCCGACAAGATCGCGCTGCGCCAGATGCATGCCTACCCGGTGACCGCGCAGGAGCAGCCCGAGTTGTACCGCATCGTCGGCGAGCTCTCCCAGCGGGCCGGCCAACCGATGCCGAGCATCTGGGTGGCGCCCACACAGACCCCGAACGCCTTCGCGACCGGACGCGACCCCCAACACGCGGCCGTGTGCTGCACGGAGGGCATCCTGCAGATCCTGGGGGAGCGAGAGCTGCGTGGGGTGCTCGGGCACGAACTCATGCACGTCTACAACCGCGACATCCTCACCTCCTCCGTGGCCGCGGCCATTGGTGGGCTCATCAGCTCGATCGCGCAGTTCCTCATGTTCTTCGGGGGTGGGCGCCGCGACGGGCAGGGCGGCGTGAACCCGCTGGCCACGCTCGCCACCGCGATCCTCGCACCGCTGGCTGCGACGCTGATCCAGCTCTCCATCTCGCGCACGCGGGAGTTCGACGCTGACGAGGACGGCGCCCAGCTCACCCAGGACCCCTTGGCACTGGCGTCGGCGCTTCGAAAACTGGAGACGGTGACCGACCACGTGCCGCTGCAGCCCACGCCCGCCAACCAGAACGTCGCGGCCATGATGATCGCCAACCCGTTCCGGGGCGGCGGAGTCCGGAAGCTCTTCGCGACCCACCCCCCGATGGCGGAACGGATCGCGCGGCTGGAGAAGATGGCCGGGTACTGATCACGGGTGCACGGGTGCAGTGTGGTGCACGGGTGCCTGTGCGGCGCGCTGTTCGGGTGTGTGGCTCAATGTCTGGAGTGGTCTCCCGCTCCACCGCCACCGCCACCGCCACCGCGCGAGTCGTCGGACACCGCCGTACTTGCCACCGAGCATCAGGCGTTGGGCATTGAGCGACGATCTCAACGCCCTGAGAGGTGCGAGATGGCTCGGACGGGGCCTGAGGTCGTCGCTCAATGCTGCACTTGCGCGGACCGGGCGGCGGGTGCCCTGTTCCAGGCGTGCGACCGTGTGCTCGGTGTGTGGGGTTCAGAGTTCGGGAGCGCCGAGCGCAGATGCTCCTGACGGGATGCCATGCTCCCAGGTCCCCCGCGTGGGCTTCCCCGCTCCGGCGGCGCCCTCGTGCGTGTCACCCCGGTGCTCCTCCCCGGACTCCCCACTCCGAACGAGGCCCAAGAAGGCGCCCCTTCTGCTCGGGCACCGTTGCAGCACCCTTCCCGAGCTGGGCCGACGACTCCGCAAGGTGCAATCCACAGGCGATCCGATCGATGCGGAGTATCCACAGAGGAACCACGAGCGCATGGACCGCAGGCAACAGTTCGACTTGCCTGTCGGGCATGGACACGATCAGGGACATCGCACACGCACGAGCCCACGTGGTGGTGGCCAACGCGCACAATTCGCGCGAATGCGCACGTGCGGAGGCCCGCGGCGAGCTGGTGCGGGTCCACCGCTACATCCCGGTGGGGCAGTCCTACCTGGAGGTCGATGACTGGTGGGAGTTCGTCCGGTGGGTCGATCTGATACGAGCGATCTCCGTCTGCCTGGTCCATCCGGGAGCCGTCGTCAGCCACGAGACGGCTCTCGACGTGCGTGGGATCGCTGCTGCCCACCCCCCACCTCGGTGAGGGCGAGACTGACGGCTCTCGACGTGCGTGGGATCGCTGGGTTGCGAGCCGTCCTCGATGTCCACGTGGCGGCCCGGTCGAACTGGCGACGGCGCGGGGTATCCGCGGAGCTGCCCGCACTGCGGATCGGGTCCCATCACGCACCTGCGGCGAGCATCGTCCGCCACCGTTCGGATCCTCCTGGCGCGACAGTCGAGGACGTCGGTGTCCCGCTCGTGAGCCTGGAGTTGGCCGCAGTCCAGGGCGCTCTCGCGTCCGAACGCCGCGAGGCTGTCGTCCTGGTCTCTGGCGCCCTGCGCCGTCTGTGTGGGTTCGACCGCTTCGGCCTTCCAGGTTCGCGGGCACGGGAGGAGGTGTGGCGTGCCCGGATGGAGGCCTTGTCGGAGGGACTCCCCTCGCGCAGGAATCGGGTTCGTGCCTGGGCTGTCATGGGAGTCGGCGATGGGGCGTGCGAGTCCGTTCCCGAGAGATTGCTGCTCTGGATCCTGGCCGCGTCGGGCTTCGCCGGAGTCAGGTCCCAGATGAGGATCGAGGCCGGCGGTCGTACGTTCCACGCCGACTTCGGCATAGCGCACTTGCTTGTCGTGATCGAGTTCGATGGCAAGGAGAAGTACGGTCGCGATCGCTGGACCACCCTGGAGGGGCTCTCCTCCAGGGACGCCCGACAGAGGCTCATCGAGGCCGCCGGGTGGACCGTCGTGCGTTTCGAGTTCCGCGAGCGGGAGGATCCCGCTGCGGTCGCGCGTGAGGTGGCCGCCCGCGCACGAGGGCGGGTCCGTCTGCGCCCGATCCTTGAGCTTGCGGCCTGAAGGCCCCAGCGCGCGGAGCTCTCCACGTGGTGCGGATGGCGGGAGGATCCCAGGCTCGACGTTCAGAGGAGAGCCGAGGTCCGGACACGACGGAGGGCTGGGAGAGCGGCTGGCCCTCCGGGGAGTGGCTGCCGGACATTGCTGGGGCACACGGTTGGGCAAGGGGCAGGCCAGATGCCGACCGCGCTGCGTGTCCAGTCCGGCGGGGACGATCGCTCCTGCATTGAGTGACGACCTCAGCGACTCAATTGAGCCGAACAGGCCCGTTCAAGCTGCTGGGATCGTCACTCAGTGCAGACTCGTCCATCGGGTCCCAGGCCGGCACCTCCGCTCGCGTCCCCGGGTCACCACCTTGGCCTCGACTCGCGTCCCGGACCCAAGACCCCCGCCTGCACCTGCGTCCGCAGGCCCACCTCACCGGTAGTTGACGAACTGCAGCGCCGCATCGATCCCGGCGCCGGCCTCTCCCTTGAGCAATGCGATGACGGCCTGCAGGTCGTCCCGGGACTTCGAGGACACTCGCACCTCGTCGCCCTGGATCTGTGCCTTGACTCCCTTGGGCCCCTCGTCCCGGATCAGCTTGGTGATCTTCTTGGCGATGTCCTGGGCAATGCCCTCGCGCAGCGGCGCCACCAAGCGGTAGAGCTTGCCCGACGCCTTGGGCTCACGGTCCTCCAGGTCCAGGGCCTTCAGGGACACACCGCGTCGGATGAGCTTCGTCTCCAGGACATCGAGGATCGCCATCACCCGTTCGGAGGAGTTGGCCTCCAACTCGATCGCATCCCCCGCCAGCTTGATCGACGCGTCGACTCCCCGGAAGTCGTATCGCTGTGCAACCTCCTTGGCAGCCTGGTTGACGGCATTGTCGACCTCCTGCCGGTCGAGCTTCGAAACGACGTCGAATGATGAATCTGCCATGTGTTCCTCTCCTCACGTGTCGTCCGGCCTCGTGGCCCGACCCAGTTGCCGTCCCAGTGTCCCGCAACTCGACAGCCCCGTGAACCCGGTCGCGGCCCAATGCCTCCACATTGTCCGATCCGGGTCCCGGCCCCCCCGGGCCACGCAGGCGTCCCGTCGGGACATCCAGAGCGTGCCCCGCGACGCCACGACAACGTGCGCTTGGGGAGCCCGGGACAATGCGTGCCTGGGGAGGCGCCAGGACCTCCACGAACGTCGCATTGATCACGTCCGCACAGCGTTCTCC
>JBQEKJ010000229.1:0-4078 GCA_052103835.1 Pauljensenia sp. | reverse complement strand
AGCGGGGCAGGGGCAGGCTCAGAGCCCCAGTGGTCCGCTGAGGATCTCGCGGGCGATGCGGGCCTCGTTCTCGAAGCTGAGCGCGGGGGCGGCGACGTCGGAGGCGGCCTTGAAGGCCGCCACCCTCTCCGGGGTCAGCGTCCGCAGTGACTCCACGACCTGGTCGACCCCGAAACCCTCGGAGATGACTCCCAGCCCGTACTCCTCCACCACATCGGTCATCTCCACCGTCGGGCCGACGGCGAGCGCGAGCCGGGCCTGGACGAAGTCGAAGAGCTTGTTGGGCAGGGTGAGGCGCGCATTCGTGTTGAAGGGCGGGATCCAGAAGACGCCGACGTCATAGGCGTTGAGGGTGGCCGGCAGGTCCGCGGGTGCGACGGGGTCGTGGAAGTGGATGTTCGACGCACCCCGAGCGCGCTCGTGGAGCTGGCGGAGGTAGCGGCCACCATCCCCGGCCGGCACCAGGTAGAGGTCCAGGGTGAACCCGTCGCCGGCTGCCAGGACGGCGTCGATCGTGGTCTCCAGGGCCCGGCCGGGTACTGCCCCTCCCGAGTGCGCCAGACGGAGGGGCCCGTCGACCAGGACAGGTGTGGGGGAGAGATCCGCGAAGGGCGCAGCATTGCGCATGAGCCGGGGCCGGACCCCGTAGTGCTCGTCGTAGAGGTCGGCGATGCGTCCGGCGACGGTGGTGGAGGCCGCCACACGCGGCAGGTACTCCCGGCAGATGTGGTCGATCCAGGGGGCCACCAGCAGGCGCCAGGAGGTGACGTGCGTGCGTTCCTCCGGTGCCCACTCGTGCAGGTCGACCCAGACGGGAGCCCCGTGTGCCGCCTCCAGGCCCAGGGGCAGGGAACGGGCGTCGTTGGTGACCACGGCGTCGAAACGCTGGTCTTCGAGCAGGGCAAGGGCGGCCCGGGTGGCCGGGGCCTGCAGATCCACCGCTCGGTGCCGACGCAGTGCGAGCTCCGCGACACCCAGGGGTGTCTGGGGCAGGGACTTGGCCTCGGCGGGGATCTCCAGATGGTGGGTCGAGTACCGCGTCGCTGGCCCGTAGCCGAGCGTGGTGACCTCACCGAACTCTGCGACGACGCTGAGCTGGCGCAGGACCCTGGCATCGCGCTGCAGGGGGGAGAAGGAGATGTCGAGGATCCGGGCGGGGCGGGGCATGGGACCATCGTAGGGCGCGTGGGGGACCCGTCCGGATCGGGCAGAATGACGTGCAGGGAGGCTCGATGGACGTGACGGCATGGTTGGGCGATCTTCCGCGCCTGCTCCTCATGGGTGTCGTGCTCGTCGTGCCCGGGGCGATCGGGGTGCGACTGTTCGGCGTGCGCGGCATCCTCGGGTGGGCACTGGGGCCGGTGGTGGCCGCCTCCGTCGCGGGAGTGGGCGCAGTCGTCTGTGCTGCAACGGGCGTGGTGTGGGGTGCCCCGACTCTGGCAGCCGGATTCGGTGTCTTCGTGGTCCTGTGCGCCGTTGCCGGTCGACGGCACTCGGCGCGCGCAGGAGAACACACTGCAGGCGCCGGAGCGGGCGCCCCGAGCCGTCGGGCTCTTGCCCTGGTCCTACCCGTGTCCTGGCTGGCCGTCATCGCACCTGTGATGGCGCGATCCACGCCCGCCTCACCAATCCAGCAGTACGACCCCGTCTTCCACATGAACGCCCTGTGGCTGATCCTCCGCGACGGGAACGCCTCCTCCTTCGGGGGTCTGACCCGGATGTTCGGCATGGACACCACTTCCGCGACCGTCCCCACCGGTTGGCACGCGCTTGTCGCACCGTTCGCGTCGGCGACCACCATCGTCGAGACGGTGAACACCTTCTCCCTCCTGGTCCCGCTGGTCTGGCTGATCGGTATGGCGGCTCTGACGGGCCAGCTGCTCCCCGGGAGGCGGGAGGCTCCGGTGCTGGTCGTCGCCTTGGCGCCCGTGGTGGTCGAGTACCCCACCTACATGCTCACCAAGTACCCGGCCTGGCCCAATGCCTTGGCCATGGCACTGCTCCCCGCGCTCATCGCACTCGGTGTTGCAGTGGCCACCTCGTGGCGGGGGAGAGGAGGTCGCGACGGCGTGGGCGCGCTGGTCGCCCACATGGTGCTGTGGGTGTTCCTGCTCCTGGGTGCCTGCCTGGTCCATCCGCTGGCGGGGCTGTCGTTGCTCGTCCTGGGACTTCCAGCGGCCGTGGTCGCCCTCGTACGCCGGTGGGCGCGCCTGGCGGGGAGGGGACGAGGGCGGCGCGCCGGAGCGGAGGTCCTGGTGGCCCTGCTGACCGTGGTGGGCACACCGGTGATCGTGATGTCGGTGCCGACGCTGTCCGAGAAGCTGGCGGGGATGACGGACGCCTACCAGACCGTCCCCAATGTCGACTGGTACAACCCGTTGAAGGCCCTGGTGCTGTGGCCCATCGTGGACCCCCAGGCTTCCGGCGCACTCGTCGAGACCCAGTTGGCACTCGCCGTCGTGGTCGGACTCTTGACCCTGGTGGGACTGGCCCACGGCCTGCGCTCGCGGGCAGGTCAGTTCCTGTTCGCCTCCTGGGTGGGGGCCTACATGCTCACCCTCACCACCCTCATGCGGTCGGGCCCGCTGCTGCCGCTGGCGGGCCTGTGGTACATGAGTTCGCACCGTGCGATGGCCGTCCAAGCCGTGGTCCAACTGCCGATCATGGCACAGGGGCTGCGCGCCCTCTGGGCATTGCTGAGAGACGCAGAGCAACGACCTCCCCGTGAGCACGCCCGCCATCGGCGCACACGTGACCTGCTCCTGCCGACAGCTCTGGTGCTGGTACTGGTCGGAGGGGCTGCGACTGCGCCCTCGCGCGCGGACCTCACGTGGCGGGTGTACTCCCGGGAGTCACCCTTCGTGTCCGTGATGCTCACCGACGCCACGGAGGACCTGGCCTCCCGCGCTGACGAGCTCCTCCCGGAGGACGCCCTGGTCCTGGGGGATCCCTTCAACGGGTCTGCCTACGTGCAGGTGCTGGGGGACCGGGCGGTCGTGTTCCCGCAGCTGTACTTCCGGGACTCCAATGCGGATGAGGAGTACCTGCGCCTGCACTTCTCCGAGCTCACCTCGGACCCGCAGGTGTGCACGATCCTGCGCGCCCGCGACATCGGGTACGCCTGGATCGACACCAACTCCTGGCATGCGGGGGAGGACCAGGCGCTGCTCTCCCCGGGGTTGTACGGGATCGACCTGCGACACGGGTTCGAGGTCCTGGCCACGGCCGACACGGTGAGCCTGGTCCGCATCACCGCCTGCGGCTGAGGGGTCCCGGCGGGGCATACTTGTGGGTGGCCGGGCCCCGCCGGCACCAGCACCTGGAGGAACAGCATGCGCATCGCCGTCGTGGCCCTGGGGAAGATCGGCCTGCCCCTGGCCGTCCAGTACGCCCGCTCGGGGCACGAGGTGATCGGGGTTGACGTCAACGCGACCACGGTGGCGAAGGTCAACCGTGCGCAGGAACCCTTCCCCGGTGAGGCGCACCTCCAGGAGTACCTGGAGGAACTGGTGCCCGCGGGGAGGCTGAGGGCCACCACCGACTATGCGGAGGCCGTGCCCGGAGCTGATGCGGTGGTGCTCGTGGTGCCCCTGTTCGTCGATGTCGAGTCGCGTCCGGACTTCGGGTGGATGGATGCGGCGACCCGGTCCCTGGCTGAGAATCTCACGGTGGGGACCCTGGTCTCCTACGAGACGACACTGCCGGTCGGCACCACACGAGGACGGTGGAAGCCGATGATCGAGGAGATCTCAGGCCTGCGCGAGGGACAGGACTTCCACCTGGTGTTCTCCCCGGAGCGGGTGCTCACAGGCCGGGTGTTCTCCGACCTGCGGCGCTATCCCAAGCTGGTCGGGGGACTGGACGAGGCCGGGACCGAGGCCGGGATCCGGTTCTACGGTGACGTTCTCCAGTTCGACGAGCGCCCGGACCTGGACCGCCCCAACGGTGTCTGGGACATGGGCTCCGCGGAGGCCGCCGAGATGGCGAAGCTGGCCGAGACGACCTACCGCGATGTCAACATCGGGTTGGCGAACCAGTTCGCCGTCTACGCCGACAAGGCGGGCATCGATGTGGAGCG
>JBQEKJ010000228.1:0-4083 GCA_052103835.1 Pauljensenia sp. | reverse complement strand
CTGGTTCACCACGGCCGCCTGGATGGTGGACACGCGGTTGGTGGGGTTCTGGTAGGCGGAGGTCAGGAGTCCCGCGTACATCAGTGGGATCACGGCAATGGCGATGACCACGATGATGTTCGCCAGCGTCGAGCCGGTCAGCTTCTTCACGTCAGTGTCCTTCTGGACGAGTTTCTCGGGCCCGGAAGCGCCTCCCGACAGCACCGATACAGATGTGTATTCCTTGATCGACACCGACGATACAGAGGTGTATCTTCGAGCGCAAGACAGCTGATACGCTCATGTATCCGACGTCACGCGGCCCGCGCAGTCGCGGGTCCCGCGTCGGCCCGCGGCACACATGAGCACGAGGAGGAGCCACCGATGGCCAGTGGACCCACGACCGGAGCGGGGCCCGACCAGACCTCCGGTCGGCACGCGAGCAGCGCGCAGCGGGTCTCGGCCCGACGCGCGGCGGTGCGTCGCCTCGCCCACCTGCCCACCACCGAACGCCGCGCGGACACCCAGCGCAGACTGCTGGAGGCGGGACGCCGCATCATCGCCGAGAACGGTGTGGGTGGAGCCTCCGTCGGGCTCATCACCGCCGAGGCGGGGTTCACCCGCGGCGCGTTCTACTCGAACTTCTCCGACATGGACCACTTCGTCCAGCAGGTCGCCCAGCATGAGTGGGACTCCGTCCTCACCGCCATCGGCACGCGCCTGCGCGAGGAGATCGACTCAGCTGGCGACCCCACTCCGCTCCCCTCCCCCACCACCGACGAGGGCGGACCCGCCCTCGTCGACACGGCATCCCGCACAACCGGGTCCCGACCCGCCGAACCCGAACCTGGACCTGGACCTGTCGGGCAGGGATCGACCGCATCAGGCCCCGCGGTCCCCGGACCGCCCGCTCCGGGTGCAGTGCCACCGCCGGCCACGCAGCTGGGCGCGCAGGGTTCCGCCACAGCGGCCTGGGTGGCGGAGAACCTGCTCCAGACGACGCGCCCCCTGCTCGGGACGTCCGGAAGGAGCTCGGCGGCAGGTCCAGCGGCGGGGGCCCGGCCGAGCGATCAGGCCGGCGGGGCACCGGATGAGGTACCGGCCGACTATGTCGACCAGCTGACCGTGTTCTCCCGCGCGATCCTCGCGGCCATTCCCCGCGACCGCGAGTTCTACCTGCTGTGGTCCTCACTGGCCAACCTCATGGTCCGATTCCCCGAGGAGTCGGCCCACCTGCGCGAGTCCTTCCTCGATTTCCGCGACGGGATGGCCGCCTACATCGTCGAGGCGCTCGACTCCCTCGGGCTCGAGCCGCGCATTGGGTCACGCGACCTGGTGGACCTGGTCATCGCGATCGGCGCGCGCTCGACCCGCAATCGGCTCATCGACCCCGAGGGGGACGGGAGCGAGCTCCTCGAACGCGTGCTCCCCGTGCTCCTGCCCGTCCTGGCCGGGCCGCGCCGGGACTGAGGAGGTCGAACGCCCCCGGACCAGTGGGGTCCGAGGGCGTTGCGCCGGGCTGGCGCCAGAGTGTGCGGCCGACCGGGGTCAGGCCAGGCGCGCCTGGAGGTTCTCGTCCAGGGCGGAGAGGAACTCCTCGGTGGTCAGCCACTTCTGGTCCGGCCCGATGAGCAGCGCCAGGTCCTTGGTCATCTTCCCTGACTCGACGGTCCTGATGACGACGTCCTCCAGGGTCTGGGCGAAGTCCACGACCTCCGGGGTGTCGTCCAGGGTGCCGCGGTGCTGCAGGGCGCGCGTCCACGCGAAGATCGAGGCGATCGGGTTCGTCGAGGTGGGCTTGCCGGCCTGGTGCTGGCGGTAGTGGCGGGTGACGGTGCCGTGGGCTGCCTCGGCCTCCACGACCCGCCCGTCGGGGGTGGACAGGACCGACGTCATGAGGCCCAGCGACCCGAAGCCCTGGGCGACGGTGTCGGACTGGACGTCCCCGTCGTAGTTCTTGCAGGCCCAGACGTACCCGCCCTCCCACTTCATGGCCGAGGCGACCATGTCATCGATGAGGCGGTGCTCGTAGGTGAGGCCGGCGGTCTCGAAGAGGTCCTTGAACTCGGTCTCGTAGACCTCCTGGAAGATGTCCTTGAAGCGCCCGTCATAGGCCTTGAGGATCGTGTTCTTCGTGGAGAGGTAGACGGGGTAGTTGCGCTTCAGTCCATAGTTCAGCGAGGCGCGTGCGAAGTCGCGGATGGAGGCGTCGAGGTTGTACTGCACTTGGGCCACTCCGTCACCGGGTGCCTGGTAGACCTCGAACTTGAGGGGCTCGGAGCCGTCCTCGGGAGTGAACTGGACGGTGAGCGTGCCCTGACCCTCGAAGCGGAAGTCGGTGGCGCGGTACTGGTCGCCGAACGCGTGGCGCCCGATGATGATCGGCTTGTTCCACCCGGATACCAGACGCGGGATGTTGGAGATGATGATCGGCTCGCGGAAGATCACCCCGCCCAGGATGTTGCGGATGGTGCCGTTGGGGCTCTTCCACATCTTCTTGAGGCCGAACTCCTGGACGCGGGCCTCGTCGGGGGTGATGGTCGCGCACTTGACGCCCACGCCGTGCTCTTGGATCGCGTGGGCGGCATCGATGGTCACCTGGTCATCGGTGGCGTCGCGGTTCTGGATGGACAGGTCGTAGTACAGCAGGTCGATGTCCAGGTAGGGGTGGATCAGGCGGTCCTTGATGAACTGCCAGATGATCCGCGTCATCTCGTCGCCGTCGAGTTCGACGACTGGTCCCTGGACCTTGATCTTCGACATGCTGCTCCTCCCGTTTGCCGGTCGCCGACCCGGGGCCGCCGACCACCTGCGCGCCCTCGTCGGTGAGGCGCCGCGCCCAGATTACTCGATGTCGAGATATCTGTCATGGTCCGGGCGACTCGGGTCGTCGGGCGTCCCTATTCTGGGCGCATGCCACGTGAGGAGGTCCTGGTCCCACGGGGCCCCCGCGCGCTCCGCGTCCTCGTGCGCCGCGAGCGCCCGCGGGCTCCCGGGGACGGGGGCATGGACGAGGGCGGGGCCGGAGGCGCGGACGAGGGCGTGGCCCGGCTCCTGACGTCTGCGACACAGAGCCATCGAGGGGGTGGGACGGTCCTCCTGGAGGCCGGCCTGGGACTCGACTCCTCCCTGTGGCATCCGCTCCTGGACCTCATCGATGCCGACCGACGCCTGGACGACTGGCGCATCGTGGCGTCTGATCGGGCAGGTCTGGGTGCCTCCAACCTCGTGCCCGACCCGCGGCCACTGTCGTCACTGACCACCGACATGGACGCCGTGGTCGCCGCCCTGGTCAGCGGCCCCCTGGTCCTGGTGGGACATTCGTGGGGCGGGACCCTGGTGAGACTGTGGTGCGCGGCCCACCCGGGCTCCGCCGTGGGCGCCGTCCTCGTCGACGCCTCCTACGAACGCGGTCCCGAGCACCACCGCTCCTCGTCCCTGGGATGGTTGGGGCGTGGTGTGGACGTGCTGGCGACGGACGCGCTGGAGGCACTCCAGCTCTCCCTGGGTCAGAACGCGAGGGAGTCGGCGCATGCCCGCACCCAGGAGATGCGGCTCTTCGGGACATCCCTGGACCTGTTGGAGTCCCTGGAGTCCCGTGGTCACGCCTGGATGCCGGACCGCATGGAGGTGGTCACCACCTCGCGACGTCACGGCCGTCAGCTCGAGGCACAGCAGAGATACGCCCAGGGCCGCGGGTTCACCCTCCGGGCCGCCACGACCCGGCACCACCTGATCCCCCTGAGGGATCCGGCCACGACCCTGGCCTCCCTCGTCGACGTCCTTCCGCGGGAGTGAGCCCTGGCCCCTGCCGCGCCGCTCCGCGCTGGCCGGTCCGCTCTGTTCTCACCACGAAGACGATATGGGGGGTGGGGGTGCGGGTCGTCTGTGGGTGTCGTGCATCCACGTGTGGTCTCGTTGCAGGTTCCTCCCGGATCAGGGTCGGAATCTCATCGAGACAGCAGATGGATGCAGCGCAGCAGGCCTCCGCGCACGGAAGGGCGGGCTTCAACCCGAGAAGAGAGCAGACTTCGCCGACTTTCGTGGGAGGTGGGTCAGGTGAGGCCCATGGTGGCGGTCCAGGGGGAGAACAACCAGATCAGC
>JBQEKJ010000227.1:0-4098 GCA_052103835.1 Pauljensenia sp. | reverse complement strand
GGTCGAGGGGATGCCCGTGACCCGGGGGTCCGGCTCCACCGCGACGCGCAGCGCACGCGCCAGCGCCTTGAACTGGGCCTCCACGATGTGGTGGGGGTCGCGCCCGTGCAGGACGGTCATGTGCAGGCAGATGCCGGAGTTGAAGACCAGGGACTCCAGCACGTGACGGGTCATGGACCCGGTGAAGTGCCCTCCGATCAGGTGGTACTC
Source organism: Pauljensenia sp. (assembly GCA_052103835.1). Lineage (GTDB taxonomy): Bacteria > Actinomycetota > Actinomycetes > Actinomycetales > Actinomycetaceae > Pauljensenia. Next base: position 3,888 of record JBQEKJ010000227.1, on the reverse strand, counting down.
CTGCCCGGCGGGTTCGCCCTCGTGGACGATGTAGGGCCGCCCCGCCACGTCGACCACGGCGCGGGCGAGTGCCTCGTCCAGGGGGACCGTGGCGTCGGCGAAGCGACGGATGCCGCGCTTGTCGCCGAGGGCCTGCTTGAGCCCCAGGCCCAGGCAGATCGCGGTGTCCTCCACCGTGTGGTGGACGTCGATGTCGGTGTCCCCGCTGGCCCGGACCAGGAGGTCGATGAGGGAGTGCTTGCCGAGCGCGGTGAGCATGTGGTCGTAGAAGGGGACGGACGTCGAGATCTCGGTGCGTCCCGTCCCGTCCAGGTCCATCTCCACGTGCACGGACGACTCCGAGGTCACCCTGTCGATCGTCGCGATCCTGGTCCCGCTCATGCCGTTACCTCCGTCAGTGCGGCCTTGAAGGCCTCGGTCTCCTCCGGTGTGCCCACAGATGCGCGCAGCCAACCCTCCGGGCCGACGACGCGGATGAGCACCCCGCGCTCCAGCAAAGCACGGAAGACGGCCTCGCGGTCGGGGAAGGTCCCGAACAGCACGAAGTTCGCATCCGAGTCCGCCACCGCGTACCCCTTCTCCCGCAGCCACACCGCCAGGGCGTCACGCTCTGCGCGCAGCCCCGCGATCTGGGCCATGAGCTCCTCGCGGTGACGCAGCGCTGCCAGTGCCGCCGCCTGGGTGACGGCGGAGAGGTGGTAGGGCAGGCGCACCAGCATGATGGCGTCGACCACCTCGCGCGCAGCGGCCATGTACCCCAGTCGCAGGCCCGCCATGCCGAAGGCCTTCGACATGGTGCGCGAGACCACCAGGTGGGGGTTGTCGGCGAGCAGCTCCAGGGCCGAGGGCACTTCGTCGCGACGGAACTCCCCGTAGGCCTCGTCGATGACGACGAGGGTGGAGGCGCGCCCACCCCCGACCTCGGGACCGGAGGCGCGGGTCAGGTCGAGCACCCGGCGCGCGGCCTCGGGGTCCAGTGCTGTGCCCGTGGGGTTGTTGGGGCTGGCCAGCAGCAGCACCGAGGGGTGCTCGCGCTCCAGGACACGCTCGACCTCGTCGAGGTCGAGGCGGAAGCCGTCCCCGCGCTCCCCCTGGACCCAGCGGGTGCAGGTGTCGCGGGCGTACTCGTGGTACATGGAGTAGGTCGGCGCGAAGGAGACGACGGTGCGCCCGCAGCCACCGAAGGCCTGCAGGATCTGCACCATCACCTCGTTCGAGCCGTTGGCCGCCCAGACCAGCGAGGGGTCCACGCGCACGTGGGACTCCACGGCCAGGTAGTCCGCCAGGGCGGCGCGCAACTCCGGGAAGTCACGTTCGGGGTAGCGGTTGAGCCCGGCGGCTGCGCGTCCCACCGATGCCGCGATGTCCGCCACCACCGCGGACGAGGGAGGGAACGGGTTCTCGTTCACGTTGAGTCGCACGGGGACGTCGAGCTGGGGGGCGCCGTAGGGCTCCAGGCCGGCGAGGTCGCTGCGCACCGGCAGCACGGGTCGCTGTGGATCGGTCATGGGCGCAACACCCCGACGGTATCGGCGAATCCGGTACCGGTCCCGGCGCCATCGGCCGCGGCATCCGCATCCGCATCCGCATCCGCGGCATCGGTGACCTCCGCGGACTCGAACCCGCTCGTCCCCGCCGCGGTGCCCCGCCCCTGCCGCAACAGCACGGAGGCGCCGTGGGCGGGCAGGTCCTCCGCCCGGGCCAGCGCATCCAGGGGGTCGGCCACGGAGGCCAGGGCCGTGTCGGAGTACTCCACGACCTGCTGGGAGCGCAGGAACTGCAACACATTGAGTCCCGACGAGAAACGGGCGGTACCGCCGGTGGGCAGCACGTGGTTGGAGCCGGCCATGTAGTCACCCAGGGGAACGGGCGTCCAGGGTCCGACGAAGACGGCGCCGGCATTGCGCACCCGGGCCGCCACTGCCGCGGCGTCGCGGGTCTGGACCTCCAGGTGCTCGGCGGCGTACGCGTCGACCACGCGCAGCGCCTGCTCCAGGTCGTCGACGAGGACGATGCCCGACTGTGGTCCCGACAACGCCTCCCCGATGCGCCCGGAGTGCTTCGTCGCCGCCACCTGGGCCGGCAGCGCCGCCTCGACGGCGTCGGCCAACGCGGGGGCATCGGTGACGAGGACGGAGGCGGCGGCCGGGTCGTGCTCGGCCTGACTGATGAGGTCGGCGGCCACGAGGGCGGGATCGGCGGAGTCATCGGCGAGGATGGCGATCTCGGTGGTCCCGGCCTCCGCATCGATGCCGACGACACCGCGGACCAGGCGCTTGGCGGCAGCCACATAGATGTTGCCCGGACCGGTGACCACGTCGACAGGCTCGCAGGAGCCGCCCTCGCCAGCGCCCTCGTCCTGGAACCCCCAGGCGAGCGCGGCGATCGCCTGCGCGCCACCCATGGCCCAGACCTCCTCCACACCCAGCAGGGCGCAGGCGGCGAGGATGGTGGGGTGCGGGAGACCACCGAAGGCAGCCTGGGGTGGGGAGGCCAGTGCGATGGACTCCACACCCGCCACCTGGGCGGGCACGACGTTCATGACCACCGATGACGGGTAGACCGCGAGCCCGCCCGGCACGTAGAGCCCCACGCGGCGCACGGGCACCCAGCGCTGGGAGACCGTGCCACCGGGGACGACCTCGACGCTGGCCGGGGCGGGTACCTGCTGGAGGTGGCCCTCACGGTTGTGGGTGATGGAGAGTTCCAGGGCGCGACGCACCTCGGGGTCCAACTGGTCCAGGGCGCGACCGATGGCCTCCGAGGGGACCCGCAGGGAGGGGGGACGCACATGGTCGAAGCGCTCGGCGAGGTCGTAGAGGGCGGCAGCACCCTCAGTGCGGACCCGGTCGATGATGGGGCGGACCACCTCCGTGGCGGCGGTGATGTCCAGGGCCGCGCGCGGGAGGGCCCCTCGCAGGTCCCGGGCCGAGGGCGTGGTGCCCCGCAGATCGATGCGTCTCATACCCCCAGCCTAGGCAACCCGCTCCCGCAGCGACACGCGCGGCCGCGCCGCGGACAGCGCAAGTGTGAGATCGCAGCAGATCGCGACTGATTCTGTCCGGGAAGTGCCCGCGGCTCCTACACTGTGTGTGATGGCGCACACAGCGCGAGACAGCCAGGAGGGGAGTCCACAGTGAACGAGGAACAGCTGACACAGATGGGATCCGGTGCCGGATTCATCGCCGCACTCGACCAGTCGGGAGGCTCCACGCCGAAGGCTCTGGCGGGATACGGGATCGAGCAGGACGCCTGGCACAGCGAGGCCGAAATGTTCGACCTGGTCCACCAGATGCGCACCCGGGTCATCACCGACCCAGCCTTCACCTCCGAGCACATCCTCGCCGCCATCCTCTTCGAGATGACGATGGACCGTGACATCGACGGCGTCCCCACAGCGACCTACCTGTGGGAGCAGAAGCACATCGTTCCCTTCCTCAAGATCGACAAGGGCCTGGCCGACAAGGAGCAGGGGGTGCGGCTCATGAAGCCGATCCCCGACCTGGACGCGCTGCTGGAGAAGGCCGTGTCCAAGGGGATCTTCGGGACCAAGGAGCGTTCGGTCGTCCTGGAGGGGAAGGCCTCGGGCATCCGATCCGTGGTGCGCCAGCAGTTCGAACTCGCCCACCAGGTGCTCGACCACGGACTGGTCCCCATCATCGAACCCGAGGTCGACATCCACACCGTCGACCGCGCCGTCGCCGAGACCGTCCTGCTCACGGAGATCAACGCCAACCTCGACGAACTCGCCGAAGGCCAGCGCGTCATGCTCAAGTTGACCATCCCGGAGCGGGACAACTTCTACGCCGACCTCATCGCCGATCCCCGCGTCCTCCGCGTGGTCGCCCTGTCGGGCGGCTTCTCCCGCGACGAGGCCTGCGAGAAGCT
>JBQEKJ010000226.1:1831-4102 GCA_052103835.1 Pauljensenia sp. | reverse complement strand
GAGCGCTCGACCTCGACCGTGAAGTCCACGTGACCGGGGGTGTCGATGATGTTGATCTGGTTGTTCTTCCAGAAACAGGTGACGGCCGCGGAGGTGATGGTGATCCCGCGCTCCTTCTCCTGCTCCATCCAGTCAGTCGTCGAAGCACCGTCGTGGGTCTCGCCGATCTTGTAGTTGATGCCCGTGTAGAACAGGATGCGTTCCGTCACGGTCGTCTTGCCGGCATCGATGTGGGCCATGATGCCGATGTTGCGGACCTTCCTCAGGTCGGTCAACACCTCTTGTGCCACGGAGTTGTGTCCTTACGCTTGAAGTTGCGTGGATGTGGTGTGGGCTCCCCCACGAGGGCGACCCCCGCCTGTCGGGCCGGCTGCACCCCGCTCACGCGGGGAGGCACGGGCTCAGGCGGCGACGCCCTCGTGAAGGGGGAGGATCACCAGCGGTAGTGGGCGAACGCGCGGTTCGACTCGGCCATCTTGTGCATGTCCTCGCGACGCTTGACAGCGGCGCCGAGGCCATTGGAGGCGTCCATGATCTCGTTGGCGAGACGCTCGGTCATCGTCTTCTCGCGACGCTGGCGGGAGAAGTCGGTGAGCCAGCGCAGGGCCAGCGTCGTCTGGCGCGCCGGGCGCACCTCGACGGGGACCTGGTAGGTCGCGCCACCGACACGGCGGGAGCGGACTTCCAGGGCGGGGCGGATGTTCTCCAGCGCGCGCTTGAGCACGACGACCGGATCCTGGTCCGTCTTCTCACGCACGGTCTCGAGCGCGCCGTACACGATGCGCTCGGCGACGGTCTTCTTGCCGTCCAGGAGGACGCGGTTCACCAGCTGGGTGACGACCTTGGATCCGTAGACCGGGTCATCGACGAGCGGACGCTTGGGAGCGGGGCCCTTACGAGGCATTACTTCTTCTCCTTCTTCGCGCCGTAGCGGGAACGGGCCTGCTGGCGGTTGCGCACACCCTGGGTGTCCAGCGAGCCGCGCACGATGCGGTAACGGACGCCGGGGAGGTCCTTCACACGACCACCACGGACCAGGACGATGGAGTGCTCCTGGAGGTTGTGGCCCTCGCCGGGGATGTAGGCCGTGACCTCGATGCCGGAGGAGAGACGCACACGCGCAACCTTGCGGAGCGCCGAGTTCGGCTTCTTCGGGGTGGTCGTGTACACGCGGGTGCACACGCCGCGACGCTGGGGCGAGCCCTTCAGCGCGGGGGTCTTCGCCTTCGCGCGCTTCGAGCTGCGTCCCTTGCGGACGAGCTGCTGGATTGTAGGCACTGGGTCTCCAGTTCTGTTCTCTGATGCTGCTGTGGTGGCGGGGCCGGTGGTGCGCGTGCGATGCCTGTCGCACGGTGCGTGGTCCTGCCCTGATGTTCAGTCAGCCGATGCCCGGATCCCCTGTCCGCGGACAGCACCGTCCGTCAGGGGCCGGCGCGCCATGATGACCGTTGTGCTGCCAGCTGTCTGCTGCGTGCTGGCTGCGGCGGTCAGAGGATGACGCCCGGAGCTCCGACGGAGGGAGCCCGCGCGCCCCCGGTGGACTGGCCGGTCCCGGGAGCCGGTCGGCGCAGTGCGCCGGGACCTCTGGGATCGGAGTTCGGTGGGGACGTTCAGTGGACCCGAAAGCCTCGGGTACCGCAGAACAGTCTAGTGGTGCGGAGTTTGGGGCGTCAACGCGGGGAAAGGTGAGGTCCGGCGCACTCGGGGCGATGGGGTGGCGGGCGCTGGGGTGGGGGTGGAGGTGCCGGCGGAGCCGGTGGAGGCAGCGGAGCCGGTCGAGGTGGCAAAGGTCGTGGAGTCGGTGAAGCCACTAGCGCGAGTGGAGGTCGTCGAGATGGTCGCTCAACTCACCCTGCCCTCGAGGTCCGCTCTGTTCTACCCGTGAGGTCCGCTCTGCTCAGGCCCTGGGTTCCGCAGGCGGTTCCGACCTCGAAGTCCGTCCCTCTCGCGGGATCCTTGGCCCTGGGGCCACACGAGCCCCCCATCTGAGTCCCGTCGGAGAACGGGATCCGCCATCTCGATCCCGGCGGCTGCCAGAACCAGCAGTCTCGATCCCCACGCGACAAGGATCCGCCATCTCAACCCCATTCCAGGCCAGGATCCGCCGTCTCAACCCCGACGCGAAGAGAGGCAAGCCCCTGGCCTGCACAAACACTCCGCCCTCCAGCGCACTGTGGGCCGAGACAGCGAATTCGCGACAATGACCCCGCTCGGAACCGCCATCTCGATCCCGGCGGCTGCCAGAACCAGCAGTCTCGATCCCCACGCGAC
>JBQEKJ010000226.1:0-1731 GCA_052103835.1 Pauljensenia sp. | reverse complement strand
CCGCCATCTCGATCCCGGCGGCTGCCAGAACCAGCAGTCTCGATCCCCACGCGACAAGGATCCGCCATCTCAACCCCATTCCAGGCCAGGATCCGCCGTCTCGATCCCGGCGATTGCCAGAATCAGCGGTCTCGGTTCCCGCATCCGTCAGGATCCGCTGGTTCACCCCGGCACCTGTCAGCAACGGCATCTGCGTGACGTCACGTCACATCAGGTCACGTCACGTCATCACATCAGAAATGCGCCACTCGCGCCCCATCGGGGCGTCGCCGAAAGGCGACCGTGCAGGTCCACCGTGCAATCTTCTGACTGATCCTCCTTCCACAGGGACGCCCACCAGCTCACCATCGTCCACAGGCTGCCCCTCCGGAGCTCCCCCAGATTGCCATCCTCACCCGAGGATGAAGTCGGCTTCCGCATCGGAAGTCCCACCACCCAAGTGGCTGTGCGCACGGACGCGTGTGGAACCAAGGACGCGGACAGGAAACCCGCCCCGACACCGACACCGGCACGGGCACCGGCACCGGCACCGGCACCGCAGGCACTCAAGCAGCAACAGGAGGGCAGTCACATGAAGGGTCACATCCGGGCCACCATCGTCCCGATCGAGGAGGTCGACGAGCACCTGCTGCTTCGCAGACGTTCGGAGGCTCGCGGACTGCGCAAGGCCCTCGCCTCCGGCTCCGTGGTGAGGATCCACTGTGGGGCCTATCTGAATGCGGACTACCTTCGTTCACTCCCAGATCGGTGGCACGCGACCAGGGCAGTGGGGCTGGCCCGCATCCTGGCGACATCCCTGGAGCGCCAGGTCACCGTCATCGGCGCATCGGCAGACATCCTGCACGGCGTGCCCCAGCTCGATCCGTCCCCGCCGGTCCATCTGTGGGCGCCGTCCCGCCCGGGCGGGACAGGGGCACCCCTGCCTGCGGTCCGACTTCCGCATGGAGGTCTCGTCCCAACCGGCCGCATTCTGCTCCACACGGGTGCGGCCCTCGGAGGAATGACCGGACGGGAGACCATCGGAGCACTGGACACGCTGCCACTCGCCGGTGCCATCGCATCCGCGACCCTGATCGCACCGCCGAGGGACTCCTTCGTCCTCGCCTCCGGAGGGATCCGCATGATGTGCGGGTTCGACAGGCGACGCCAGGACCACAGCCGTGTGGAGGAGGAGTCGGCCCGAGCCCAACTCCTCGACATGGTGCACGACCTGCCCACGCGCACCCGCAATCGACGCGTCGCCCTCTGGACTCTCCACAACGCCGACGCCGGATGTGAGTCCGTTGGCGAAGCCCTGTTGCTGTGGATCCTGAGGTCCCACGGCATCGTGGGCACCCTCACCCAGGTCCGTGTCGCAGCCGGGAGTCGGACCTACTACATCGACATCGGCATCCCGGGAGTCCTCCTCGCGATCGAGTTCGACGGCAGCGCCAAGTACGGGGAGGACGGGGAGGAGGTCCTCGACGCCTTCAAGGACCAGGAACGTCGCCAGAAGGACATCGAACGGGAGGGCTTCCTGGTCTTGCGCTTCCGCTGGTCCGAGCTCGGCGATCCGCCAGCTGTCCTGTCCGAACTGCGCGCCCGGCTCGCCAGCGTCGGCCGAACCCTCCCGGTGGACCCCTCCGCGACGCTGACGTCATTCCTGCACGGGTGAGATCGGGGGCCGGAGTGCGGTACTGCGTGGGGCCGCCCTCGTCGCCGGGTTCGGCCGACCGGGCTGCGAGGGGTGGT
>JBQEKJ010000225.1:0-4110 GCA_052103835.1 Pauljensenia sp. | reverse complement strand
AGGGACTCCACGAACTCCCGTGTCACCGTCGGCCAGTCCGCCCCGGGCACGGAGACGACATGGGCGGCCCAGGTGCCGGTCGCTCCGTTGACCTTGCCCAGGTACTCGGTGCCCGCCACGCGCGCCAGCTGGCGGCGCAGGCGGTGGACGAAGACCGCCAGCTCCTTGCCCATGGTCACGGGTGTCGCCGGCTGGCCGTGGGTGTGGGCGAGCATGGGGATCTGTGCCCCGGCCCGCGCCATGTCGGCCAGGTGGTCCACCAGCGAGTCGGCCGCGGGCAGCCACACCTGTTCCACGGCGGCCTTCACGGTGAGCGCGTAGGAGAGGTTGTTGATGTCCTCCGACGTGCAGAAGATGTGGACGACCTCGTGCACCCGCGGCAGGACCGTGTCGGGGCCGAGGGCGCCCGGGGCGGCGTCCAGGTACTCCTTGAGCAGGTACTCCACGGCCTTGACGTCGTGGCGGGTGCGGGCCTCGATGCTGGCCAGGCGCTCGATGTCGGTGTCGCCGAACTACACGGGGATGCGGCGCAGGTACGAGCGGTCGGTCTCGGACAGGCTCGGGGCGCCCGGCAGGACGCGCTGGTCCAGAAGGTGGATGAGCCACTCGACCTCGACGTGGACGCGGGCACGGTTCAGCGCGGCCTCGGAGAGGAAGTCCGCGAGGTGTGCGACGACGGGGCGGTAGCGTCCGTCCAGTGGCGAGAGCGGCTCTCCCCGGGCCGCCAGGTCCGTGTAGCCGTCCGTCGTGGAGAAGAGTCCCGACCAGTCTTCGCTCATGGTGCCCATTGTTCCAGACCGCCTCCCGCCCGGGACCGCGCGTCCGATCCCCAGCCACTCGCCGCGGCCGGGGGTCGGGGAGCGGGCGGATCTCCCGCGGTCAGGGTCGCGTCCTTCCGACGTGGGCGTCCCGCATGCGGGGATGCCGGATCGACGAGGGCGGCGCCGCCCTCGTCCGCGGTCGGAGTGTGAGGGGGCGTCGGTGGGGGCACTGGTGAGAGGTGCCGGGCGCGGTGGTCCGGCACTGCCACCCGGCGCGGTGACCGCGGCTCAGGCCCACTGTCGCGCGATGGCGAGGGTCTCGGGGACGTAGCCGCGCCCGAAGAGCTGGCAGTGGACCATGAGCATGTGCAGCTTGTGCAGCCCGATCCTCCCGCGCCAGCCATCGGCCAGGGGCGACTCCTCGTCGTAGGCCGCCCAGATGCGCTCCAGGTGTGGGGCGCCGAAGACGGCGAGGGCGGCGAGGTCCTCCTCGGCGTGCCCGCCCTGGGCTGCCGGATCGATGAGCGTCGCCCCCTCGCGCGTCCACAGGACGTTCCCGTTCCACAGGTCCCCGTGGGTACGCGCGGCACCGCTCCCGGATGACCGCACGAGGGCGGGTTGCCCGTGGTCGTACTCGCCTGAGGAGAGCTTCTCGCACAGGCGGTCGAGCACCTGGCGGTCCGAGGCGGTGAAGGCCGGGGCGTCCAGGTAGGGGGCCAGGCGGAACCGGGCGTAGAAGTCCCCCCAGGAGGTCGTCGACTCCTCGGGGGTTGGGGGCAGTGGCAGTCGGGCCAGACCCATCCACCCCTGGCCGGTGTTGTGGGGAGGGGGCGCTCCCAGGTGGGTGGCACCGGAGGCATGGGTGTGGGCCAGGGCGCGTCCGAAGTCCTCGGCAGCGGCAGGGGTCGGCCGGACCTCGGGCAGGCGGGGCTCCTCCAGCCAGTCGTTGCCGTGGTCGAGCACACGGACGACGGGAGCGGCACCCGGTGGGGTGTCGGCCAGCCATGCGAGGCCTGCCACCTCGTAGAGGATCCGCCCCGGGCGGCGGTCGGACTTGCGGAAGGTGCCCATGCCCCCACCGTAGGCAGGTGCAACGCTGCCCACCATCCGCGCGGGAACCTTGGTCCTCGGCTTCCTCGGCTTCCTCGGCTTCCTCGGTGACGTCGTCGGGAGCCTTCTCGGTGGCATTCTCGGTGGCTTCGCCTGCGCGGATCGATCATCCACCCAGGGCACAGAGAGGTGCCGGCCGGGTTCCGGACACCCGTGCCGACCTGGGCGCGCCCCTGCGCACGTGGTGCCGAGCAGGCAGATCGGTTCTCCACAGGGGCGCGGACCCCGTTGCATCCGTCCACAGGGGCGCTGAGGCACCCTCCGTGTCGCGACCCACCTGCCCTAGCGTCGACCGGGATGGCGCGACCGAAGAGCGGACGGTGGTGACGTGGGTGGGATTTCGGAGGAGGGGACCACATGACGCGGGAACGGGACTGGGACTGGGACCCACGTGACCTGATGCGTACGGACATCGACTTCGAAGGGCGCGGCGCGGTCCAGTGGTGGGGGCCATGGGCGCCGCACGGGGCGGAGGGGTCGACAACCAGTGCGTCGGTTGCAGTTACGCGGCTCCTGGAGGGCATCGGGTCCGTGGACCTGTCGGGCTGGGAGGGGCCCGCTGCGCGCGCTGCCGGGGAGGCACGCGAGCGCACGTGGTACCGGGCGGTGCTCCTGGAGGACCAGCTGGCCGCAGCGACAGTGGCCACGCGTGTCCTGGACGAAGCGGTGCGCGACGCACTCCTGCACGCGGCGGGAGCCGGTTGATGGGCGCCGACCCGTCCTTCGGGGACCGTGTCCTCGTCACCTCCTCCGCGACACGTGTCGACACCGAGGTCCTGGTGTTCGCGGCACTGGGGCTCCGCCTGGCTGCGGGCGAGGTCCCTGCTGTGCTGGCCATGCTTGATGCAGCCGCCGACCGTTGCCGCGCCCAACTCGGGCTGGTACCGGTGGAGGCCGCAGCAGCACTCGCGGCGCTCGAGAGTGCCAGAGCGTGCGCCGCGGAGCTGGCGGAGCAGTTGGAATCCCTGGCCGAGTCCCTCTCCTTCGCAGCCCTCGTCTACCTGGGTGCGGAGGGCCGCGCCGCCGCCTTCCGTGACGCCTGGGTGCTCCTCACGCCCGGGGCTGACCACTTCTGGGCCACGGGTCTGAGTTCGGTGCACTCCCGGGACGCCCTGCGAGACATGCTTCCGGGAGACTTCGCCGGGCGCGTGCCCGGCCCGCTCCTGGACTGGACGCTCGCCCCGGCAATTCCTTTCGTGCTCGGTGGTCGCCTGGCCACGCTCGCACAACTGCGTGAGAGCTTCGGGAACGGGAACGGTACGGCGCAGGGAGGTGGGGACCCGACGGCGGGCCTGCGCCTCCAGATGGATCTCCGTGCCGCATCCGAGCTCATCTCGGACCACACCCTGGCCACGGGTTCGCTCCGAGGCGGGTCAGGTGAGGGGACTGGCTCTGTGGAGCCCTCCTGGTGGGGACTGCCGGAGGGGGAGACCCGGGCGGCTGCCTCCCTGGCTGCCTCCTGGGGTCTGGGCCTGGGACATCTCGGGGCGGCCTCGACGCGGGGGGTGCAGGTGACATCGGCGGTTCCCGTGGACACCTTGGACATGCGGACCGGGCGGCCGGTGGGGGTGCGCGCCCGGCACGCGGTAGTGGACTCAGATGAGGCGGCGCGGAGGTTCGGACTGAACCTCACCCCGCTGAACATGGGCCTCGTCGGACTTCCCTCCCTGGTCGGCTCGACTCTGGGGGCGATCCCGGTCGTCCAGGGGGGCCGGGCGCTTCCGGTCGCGCCCATCGGCGCAGCAGCACACCGGGTGGACACGCCTCGCATGCCCTCCCAGGTGCTCGCCCGGGTCGGCGGAGTCAGGAGCGCCCAGGACGCCGGTCAGGTCGAGATCCTGCGACACCGCACCCCCGGCGTGGGGGGAGTCGAGCGGACGTCGTGGAGCGTCGTCATCCGGGGCACGCAGGCGTGGGGAGTGGGCGGACCCAATCCGCAGGACATGCTCTCCAACCTCCAGGCGGTGGCGGGGGAGGAATCGGACCAGTCCCGTGCGGTGCTGGCCGCCATGGAAGGTGCGGGGATCGCCGCAGGGGAGCCGGTTGAGCTGGTGGGGCACTCCCAGGGAGGGGCGATCGCGGCCCAACTGGCCTCTGATCCGGAGGTGGCGGCCCGGTACAGAGTCACTTCCGTGCTCACCGCAGGTGCTCCCGCCGGAGGCGCGGAAGGGGGACCCGGGGTGGGCATGCTCAACCTGGAGAACACCCGCGACCCTGTCCCCGGTCTGGACGGCGCGGC
>JBQEKJ010000224.1:2073-4165 GCA_052103835.1 Pauljensenia sp. | reverse complement strand
AGGACGTCCCTGGTCCGCCCCGTCACCGGGAGAGGCGCGCAGGTGGGGTGGGTCGTGGGCCAGAGCCAGACCTCGGAGGTGGTGGTGGACTCGGCGATGACCTCCACCCAGGCGCGGTCGCGGCACGGCGCGAAGTAGAGCGCGAAGCGTTCGTCCGGCTCTTCCAGGACCAGGCGGTCGGAGGCCGGGTCCGTGCCGATCTCGTGGAGCCACACCTGGTGCTGGCGCCAGGCCTCGTCCACGCGCGGGTAGAGCAGGAAGCGGCCGTCTGCGGACCAGGCCAGTCCCTGACCGGTGCCGGTGACGCCCTCGTCCACGACCTCCCCGGAGGCCACGTCCTGGACGATGACGGTCCAGCGTTCGTCCCCGAGCAGGTCACGCTGCCAGGCGATGCGGGTGGCATCGGGCGAGGGGGAGAGGGCCGTCAGGCGGAAGAACTCCTGGCCACGGGCCTGCGCCTCCTCATCGACGAGCAGCTCCTCCCCGGGCAGCGGCACGCCCGGGCGGACGGTGGGCGCGACAGGGTCAGGGGTGGCGGTGTCCACGGGGACGCGGTGGTGGGAGGCGTAGGAGTGGCCCTCGGTGGTGCGCGAGAAGTACCACCAGTCGCCCTCGCGGACGGGGACGCTGGTGTCGGTCTCCTCGGTGTGGGCGCGGAACTCGGAGACCAGGCGTTCGGCCAGGGGGCGGGTGGGTGCCGTGATGCGGTCGGACCACGCATTCTCGGCCTCGAGGTGGGCGAGGACGGTGGGGTCCTCCTTGTCACGCAGCCACTCCCAGGGATCGGCGAAGGACTCCCCGTGGAAGGTGCGGGGCGCACCGGGGCGCTTCGGCGCGGTGGGTGGGAGGCCGGGAGTAGTGGGAGTACTGGGCGACACTCCGGGAGTGGCGGGGGTGGTCATCGACGAGGTGGTGGAGTGCTGACTCATGGTCCACCACACTAGACCCGACGCCTCTCGCGTTCCGGTGCGCGTGCTGGTCCGTGGAGGCGCGTCGGCACGCGCGTCGTGGCGGGACGCACCCGCATGGCGCGGCCCCCACGCCGCTAGGCTGTTTCGGGGGGGGCGTGAGCCCGCGAGGAGGACGGATGGTGGACCCGGTGGTGGACGGATGACGACGACACAGCTCACGGCCAATGTGCGGGACACGGCCCTCATCTTCGAGGGCGGGGGCATGCGCGGCACCTACACCTCTGCGGTCGTGGCGACGCTGCTGGAGGCCGGCATCCACATCGAGTGGTTCGCCGGCATCTCGGCGGGGTCCACACATGTGTGCAACTACGCCTCCCGCGACGTGGCCCGCGCGAAGCGCTCCTTCGTCGACATCGTCTCCGACCCCGAGTTCGGTGGGGTCCGGTCCTTCCTGCGCGGGGACGGCTACTTCAATGCCGCCCACATCTACGAACACACCTCCCTGCCCGACGAGTGGCTCCCCTTCGACTGGGCCACCTACCGGGACAACCCCGTCCAGCTGCGCGTCGGGGCCTTCAATGCGACACGTGGCAGGGAGGTCTGGTTCACCAAGGAGGACATGGAGACCCTGACGGACCTGACCGTGCGGGTCCGCGCCTCCTCGACACTGCCCATCCTCATGCCGCCGGTGACCATCGACGGGGAGGTCTTCGTGGACGGCGCACTCGGTCCCGACGGCGGGATCGCCCTGGACGCCGCCGAGAAGGAGGGCTACGAGAAGCTCTTCGTGGTGCTCACCCGTCCGCGCGGATACGTGAAGGGTGCCCAGCGTTTCCCCTCACCGGCGTGGCTGCGCCGACGCTACCGGGACCTGCCCTCCGTGGCCGAGGGCATCCTCGCCCGCCCCGACCGTTACAACGAGACGCGACGCCGGGTCTTCGAGCTGGAGCAGCAGGGCCGGGCCCTCGTGTTCGCCCCCGAGGACCTCCACATCACCAACACGGAGAAGAGGCTGTCCCGCCTGGAGCGGACCTGGGAGGCGGGCCTCGCCCAGGCGCAACGAGAGCTACCCCGGTGGCGGGAGTTCCTGGGGGTCTGAGGCCCGGGGCAGCGGGTCCCGCCCTCGTCCGGCAGCGCCCGGCAGCGCACGGTCAGGGGACGGTCAGAGGACGTGCGCCGAC
>JBQEKJ010000224.1:0-1973 GCA_052103835.1 Pauljensenia sp. | reverse complement strand
TCCGGCAGCGCCCGGCAGCGCACGGTCAGGGGACGGTCAGAGGACGTGCGCCGACTCCGTCCGACGCTGCCCACGACTCACCCGGTGCCCGGATGCGCTCAGGCGGCAACGGCCGGCGCGCGCCCCCACAGCTCGGCGTAGAGGCCCCCCGCGCGCACCAGGTCCGCGTGCCGCCCGCGTTCGGCGACGCGCCCGCGTGACAGGACCAGGATCTCATCGGCGTCGACCACGGTGGTCAGGCGGTGGGCGATCGTCAGCGTGGTCCGTCCGTGGGAAAGGCGGTCGAGGGCATCCTGGAGCTCGTGCTCGGTGCGGTTGTCGAGCGCACTCGTCGCCTCGTCGAGGATCAGCAGGGCGGGATCGGCCAGGAGTGTGCGGGCGATGGCCAGGCGCTGCTGCTCCCCACCACTGAAGCGGTGGCCGCGGGCGCCCACCACCGTGTCGAGGCCGGCGGGCGTCGCCGCCACGGTCGCTGCGAGCCGGGCGACGTCGAGTGCCTCCCACAGTTGCGCGTCCGTGGCGTCGGGGCGCCCCAGGCGCAGGTTCGCGGCGATGGTGTCGTGGACGAGGTAGGTCTCCTGGCTGACCATGCCGACGACGCGCGTGAGGTCGGTGCGCGCCAGGTCGCGCAGGTCCACCCCGTCCAACGTCACGGTGCCGCCTGTCGGGTCCATCAGGCGGTCGGCGAGGGCGGCGACGGTGGACTTCCCCGATCCGGTCTCCCCGACCAGGGCCAGGGTGCGGCCGTGTCCCAACTCGAAGGAGACGTCGTGGACTGCGTCGACGTCTGAGCCCAGATGGCGGAAGGTGACGTGGTCGAAGCGCAGGATCGCTGCGGGGTGCGGGGGTAGCGGGCGCGCGAGGGCGGGAGCGGGCTCCGGCACCTCCGTGCGCAGGTCCATGTACCCGAACACGCGCGAGAGGATCGCCGTCGAGGTCACCCAGTCCGACCCGGTGTTGAGCAGGCCCATCAGGGGTCGGAACAGGGTCGACTGCAGGGCGGAGAAGGCGATGAGCGTCCCGATCGTCATGCCGCCGCCCGTGGCGGGCAGACCGGCCACCAGGTAGATGAGGGCGGGGATGGTCGCGAAGACGACCTGCACGGTCGCCATGCGCCAGCGCCCGGCCATGCGGGCGTCCAGCTCCAGGTCGGCGAGGTGGTGGGAGACGGCGGTGAACTCCTCCGTGCGGCGCTCGCGCAGCCCGAGGGTGCGGATCAAGCGCGCCCCCGACACCGACAGGGACTCCTCGACGGACACGGTGAGCTCGGCCATCGCCTCCTGTTGGCGGGCGGTGACGTCGCGCCGAGCCAGGGAGACGCGGCGCGTCACCCACACGGCCACCGGGACCACCAGCAGGGACAGCAGCGACAGGCGCCAGGAGAGGGCGACCATCGCGGCTGCGGTGGCGACGGCGGTGGTGAGGTTCGCCGCGATGCCGGTGGCGACGTCGGTGATGACGCCGCCCAGCCCGCCGACGTCATTGAGCAGGCGCGAGGTGATCTCCCCTCCTCGGGTCCGGGTGAAGAACCCCAGGGACTGGTCCTGGAGACGGTCGAACACCCGTGTGCGCAGCTGGTGCATGAAGGAGGTCCCCACCCGCGTGGACACGAGGGTCTGGACGACCCCCAACACCTGGGAGACGAGGGCGACACCGACCATCCCTCCCACGAGCAGGAGCAGCAGGCGCACGTCGCCCGTGGGAATGGCGCGGTCGACGGTGGCGCGGAGCAGGAACGGCTGGGCCATCGAGACCAGTGAGGAGACGACGATCAGCACGACGACGGCGCCGAGTGCGAGGCGGTGGGGACGCAGGAGCGTCCAGACCCGGCGCCACTGGACGGGGGAGGTGGCGACCTGGGCGCGGTCGTCGGCGCTGGCTCGTGAGGTGCGGAGGGGGCCTCCTCCGCCGGGTGCAGGTGCAGGTGCGTGGTTCACGGTGATCTCCCGGGTGTGGGGTGTGGGGTGTGGGGT
>JBQEKJ010000223.1:0-4174 GCA_052103835.1 Pauljensenia sp. | reverse complement strand
CGTCGATGCGGTGGTCGCTGGCCTGCGGGAGCGCGGTATCGAGGTGGCCACCGGTGAGTTCGGAGCGATGATGGAGGTCGAGCTCGTCAATGACGGGCCCTTCACCGTCCTCGTCGACTCCTGACGCCGAAGTCCGCTCTGGTCTGCCCGCTGCCCGCCCGCCTCAGGTGGCGGGGACGACCAGCGGGTCCTCGGTCGCGAGCTCGCCGTCGTCCCAGCGGTCGGACACTCCGAGACGCGGCGGAGTCGTGGTGTGTGACCGGAGGAAGGCGACCACACGGCGCATCGAGGTCTTGGCCTCTGGCGTGTTGAGGTCGAGCTGGTACTCATGGCCGATGGAGCGGTCCGTCGTTTCCTGGGGGAAGAACAGGGTCTCGACCTCGGCCCCGACCCCTTCCAGCGCCGACACCATGGAGTAGGAGTGTGCCTTGAGGTTGTCCCAGGGGCCGGTGGTGACGAAGGTCGGGGGAAGCGTTGAGGTCACGTTCTCCGGGAGTGCGGCCCACTGGCAGCACGGGTCGGCGGAGAAGTCCCGGCGGCCGATGTAGGCGGCGAGCACGGTGCGGAAGTACCAGCCCTCGCCGACCCCGCCGAGCAGTCCCTGTGTCATGCGCAGGTCGACGGCGCCGCTGGCCAGGACGAGTGCGCGCAGCTGGCTGCGGGTGATGTCGGCGGGCAGGCCTGCGTTCGCGGCATAGGTCGGGTCGCTGATCGCGATCGCCGCCTGCGCGGCGATGTGCGCTCCGGCCGAGTCCCCGGCCAGGACGAACTGGGTGGTGTCGATGTGGTGGATGCGGGCGACGTCGGGGCGGCAGAGGAAGGCGAGGGCGCGGTTCAGCTGCTCCACGGGATAGGGGTATCGGGCCTCGGGGGCCTTCGTGTACTCGATGCTCACGGTGGTGAACCCGTGGGAGGCCAGCACCGCCAGGTAGTCGTCGAGCATCTCCTTGGTGCCGTTGACGAAGCCGCCACCGTGCACGCACACGATGGTGGGCAGACGATCGCTCGCATCGGACGGCCGGAAGACGTCGAGTCGACCATCGGGGTCCTCCGGGTCGTAGACGATGTCGCGTGTGGCGGCGATGTCACCAGGGACGAAGGCGGAGGTGTCCGGTCCGTCACCCCCGAACCAACGCGACACCGTGCGGATCGTGTGGACCGCGACGCGGTTGCTCGTCTGGAGGGCGGTCAGCGTCGTCGCAGCGGTCGCCGCGAGGGAGCCGAGGACGCCGAGGCCGACCTGTCCCGCGCGCACCCAGGCGTGATGTCGTGCGGCGAGCTTCGCTGCCGTCGCGATCTCGGCCAGTTCGGCCACTCCTCGAGCCTGCGCGTCCATGTGTCCATCCCTGTTCCTGGGAGCCCCGTCCGTGCCGCGGGGCGCGGAGGGCGGTGGCGCCCCGGGTTGCGGCCCCATGATGCGATTCCTGCGGCGCAGGTCGTGTGGGTCCCTGCTCCCAATGTAGGTGGCGCCCGGCCGCCCGCAACCGGTGGGGCCACCCCACCCTCACGCCTTGAGTGAACACCGTCGCCATGCCAGCGGACAGCCCGTAGTGTGGACACCAGTTCATCTGCGCCACCGTGCGCACTCCATCCACTGAGGAGGATGCATGTTCGAACGGTTCACCGACCGGGCACGACGCGTCGTCGTCCTGGCGCAGGACGAGGCCCGCGGCCTCAACCACAACTACATCGGGACCGAGCACCTGCTGCTCGGCCTGATCACCGAGGGCGAAGGTGTCGCAGCCAAGGCACTCGACATGATGGACATCAAGCGCGACGACGTGCGCGCCGCCGTCATCGACGTCATCGGCGAGGGCGAGAAGCCCGTCGAGGGCCACATCCCCTTCACCCCGCGCGCCAAGCGGGTCTTCGAGCTGTCCCTGCGCGAGGCATTGCAGCTCGGCCACAACTACATCGGCACCGAGCACCTCCTCCTCGGCCTCCTCAAGGAGGGCGAGGGCGTGGCCGCCCAGGTGCTCACCAAGCTCGGCGCCGACCTCGGCCAGGTCCGCCAGACCGTCATCCAGTTGCTCTCGGGCTACCAGCGCCAGGCGGGCGAGGGTGAGGGCCGTGAGGCCGTCGGCGTCACCGGCGCTCCCGTGCGCGACCCCGGCCAGACCAACTCCGCGATCCTGGAGCAGTTCGGACGCAACCTCACCCAGGCAGCACGCGAGGGCAAGCTCGACCCCGTCATCGGCCGCAAGACCGAGATGGAACGCGTCATGCAGGTCCTCTCCCGGCGCACCAAGAACAACCCCGTCCTCATCGGTGAGCCGGGCGTCGGCAAGACCGCGGTGGTCGAGGGCCTCGCCCAGGCCATCGTGCGCGGTGACGTGCCCGAGACCATCAAGGACAAGCAGATCTACAGCCTCGACATGGGGTCCCTGGTGGCGGGCTCCCGCTACCGCGGCGACTTCGAGGAGCGCCTGAAGAAGGTCCTCAAGGAGATCCGCACCCGCGGCGACATCATCCTGTTCATCGACGAGATCCACACCCTGGTGGGTGCCGGTGCCGCCGAGGGTTCGATCGACGCCGCCCAGATGCTCAAGCCCATGCTGGCCCGCGGTGAGCTCCAGACCATCGGTGCGACCACCATGGACGAGTACCGCAAGTACATCGAGAAGGACGCTGCGCTTGAGCGCCGCTTCCAGCCGGTGAAGGTCTCCGAGCCCTCCGTGGAGGAGACGGTGGCCATCCTCAAGGGGCTGCGTGACCGTTACGAGGCCCACCACCGCGTCATCATCACCGATGAGGCGATCAAGGCCGCCGCCGAGCTGGCCGACCGTTACGTGTCCGACCGCTTCCTGCCCGACAAGGCCATCGACCTGATGGACGAGGCCGGTGCGCGCCTGCGCATCTCCCGCATGACGGCCCCCCCGGAACTGCGCGAGCTCGATGAGAAGATCTCTGAGGTCCGCCGCGCCAAGGAGTCCGCCATCGACGACCAGGATTTCGAGCGCGCAGCATCCCTGCGTGACGAGGAGCAGAAGCTGGGCGAGGCCCGCCAGGCCAAGGAGAAGGCATGGAAGGGCGGCGACCTGGACGACATCGCCGAGGTCACCGACGAGGAGATCGCACAGGTCCTGGCCATGTCCACCGGCATCCCGGTGTTCAAGTTGACCGAGACCGAGACCGCGAAGCTCCTCCACATGGAGGACGAGCTGCACAAGCGCGTCGTCGGTCAGGACGAGGCCGTCAAGGCCCTGTCCCAGTCGATCCGGCGTGCTCGCAGCGGTCTGAAGGACCCCAAGCGCCCCGGTGGCTCGTTCATCTTCGCCGGCCCCACCGGCGTGGGCAAGACGGAGCTGGCCAAGGCGCTCGCGGAGTTCCTCTTCGGCGACGAGGACGCCCTGATCCAGCTCGACATGTCGGAGTACTCCGAGAAGCACACGGCCTCGCGCCTCTTCGGTGCGCCCCCCGGCTACGTCGGCTACGACGAGGGCGGGCAGCTCACCGAGAAGGTCCGTCGTCGTCCGTTCTCCGTGGTCCTCTTCGACGAGGTCGAGAAGGCCCACCCCGACATCTTCAACTCACTGTTGCAGATCCTCGAGGAAGGCCGCCTCACCGACTCCCAGGGCCGTGTGGTCGACTTCAAGAACACCGTGATCATCATGACCACGAACCTGGGCACGCGCGACATCAACAAGGGTGTGCTCACGGGCTTCCAGTCCGCCGGCAACCTCACCCACGACTACTCGCGGATGAAGGCCAAGGTCAACGAGGAGCTCAAGCAGCACTTCCGCCCCGAGTTCCTCAACCGCGTGGACGACGTCATCGTCTTCCCGCCGCTGACGAAGGACCAGATCAAGGTGATTGTCGACCTGATGATCGCCAAGCTGTCCAAGCGGATGCAGGAGCAGGGTATGGAACTCCAGCTCACCGACGAAGCCCGCGAACTGCTCGCGGACCGCGGGTACGACCCTGTGCTGGGAGCACGCCCGCTGCGTCGCGCCATCCAGCGCGACATCGAGGACGCCCTCTCCGAGCGCATCCTCTTCGGGGAGATCGCTCCCGGCCAGGTGGTCACCGTCGGCGTCACCGGCGAGGGCACGGACCGTGAGTTCACCTTCTCCGGGGGTGCGGTCGCACCCGTGGAGCCCGTTGAGGCAGTGGAGGGTCAGAGCACGACGCACTGATCCCACCGATCGCGAGGGGGGCCGGGACCCATTGGGTC
>JBQEKJ010000222.1:0-4175 GCA_052103835.1 Pauljensenia sp. | reverse complement strand
CACACCGTCACCACGGATGACGGGCAGGTGCTCGGGTACCACCGCCTGGTCCTGACCACGGGGGGCCGCCCTCGTACCGCAGGAATCCCCGCAGGACCGCGCGTCATCCACTTCCACGACCTCTCCGACTACCGCGAGCTGCGCACACGCGCCGAGGAAGGCGCGCACGTGGTCGTGGTGGGCGGCGGCTTCATCGGGACGGAGCTGGCAGCCGTCCTCGCCGAGACCCCGGCCACTGTCACCTACGTCTTCCCGCGCGACCACGTCGACGGCCACGTCCTGCCCGGGGAGATCGCGCGCCACCTCGACGAGGTCTACACAGCCCACGGCGTGGAGCTGGTCCCGGGCGCGCGCGTGACCACGCTGGAGGAGACGCCCGGTGGCGACGGTGTCACGGTCACCCTGGACGACGGGCGTGAGCTGCACGCGGATGTGGCCGTCCTCGGACTGGGCCAGGATCCTGAGACCGACCTGGCCAGTGCCGCGGGCCTGGCCATGTGGGAGGGGATCGTGGTGGACGACCACCGACGCACCTCCGACCCCGACATCTTCGCCGCCGGGGACGCCGTGGCGCGCCCCGATCGTGTCTTCGGTCGGCGCCGCGTCCAGCACGAGGACGCCGCCGTCACCGGGGGCCGGGTCGCCGGGCGCAACGCCGCAGGTGGTGAGGCCAGTGACGACCATGTCCCCTACTTCTACTCCGACATCTTCGCCGACGGCTACGAGGCTCTGGGCATCACGGACCCCACAGGAGTCAGCCTGGTGGACTGGAAGGTGGCCGGGTCGGAGGCCGTCGTCTACTACTTCGACGCGGACTCGGTGCTCCAGGGCGTGCTCATGTGGAACGTGTGGGGCGACGAGGACCACGACACGAAGGCGATCGCCGCGCAGCTGCTGGAGGACCGGTCCCCTCGGGATCCGGGCGAGCTGGTCGGGGCGATCTGAGTCCAGCGGGCGAGGTCGGGGAGTCGTCCACGAGGGCGGGATGGCGCGCGGATCGCACGGTGAGTGCAGGGAAGAGTGCCTCCGGGAGCAGGCAGCGCCAGCCATCGCCCAGCTCTTGCGCCGGTAGGTTAATGCCATTAACCTAAGTGTGTGGACAGACGACACAGGGACACGCGCTCGCGCCTGGTGGCTGCGGCCATCGACCTCATCGACAGGGGCGGGTGGGAGGCCCTCAGCCTGACCGGTGCGGCCAGGGTGTGCGGCATCTCCGCGCCCGCGACCTACAAGCACTTCCGCGACAAGGAGTCCCTGGTCCTTGCCGCCCTCGAGGAGGTCTCGGGCCGGGTCGGTGCGGCCGTCTCGGACCTCGTGGAGGATGATCCTGCCCGGAGCCTGGGCGCGATGGGGTCCCACCTGGCCGACTTCGCCGCCCAGCACCCCCACCTCTTCCGTTTCCTCTTCCTCAGCCCCTGGGCGGTGCGCCCGGCCGTGGACCGGATGGTGCCCGGGAACGTCGCCCGCGCGGGTGCCGCGCCGGAGGCCGCCGCGCCGGGGGAGGTTGTCCCCGGGAGATTCGCTCCTGCAGCTGTCACGCAGACGGGTGCCGCGCCCGGGTCGGTCGTGCCGGGCGCCGTCGTGCAGACGGCCACCTCTCCCGACCATTCCCCCCACGAGGCAACCGAGGCCGGAGGGCGGACGCAGGCCGCCCGGGGCACCTACCCCTTCCTCGACATCACCCTCTCCGAGGTCGCTCGGCTGGCGGAGGCGAACCCGCAAGGCCTGGACCGGGACGACCTCTTCCTCTCCCTGTGGTCCCTCCTGCTGGGCATGTGCACGCTGGTCGCATCCGGGGCCGCGGTCTGGGACGACGCGTTCATCCACAGGGTGGTCGATGCCCTCGTCCCGCCGGTCGGAGGACAGGGACGATGACGCGCGTCCTGGTGGTCTACGACCACCCCTATGAGGGGTCCTACAACCGCGCCGTCCTGGAGGAGGTCCTGGACGCGCTGCGGGACAATCACGTCGACCACGACCTCATCGACCTCCACGCCGATGGGTTCGAGCCCGCCTATGACACTGCGGAGCTCGCGCTCTTCCGTCACGGCGGGACCACCGACCCCCTGGTGGAGCGCTACCAGGGTCTGATCTCCTCCGCCACCGACCTCGTCATCGTGGCGCCGGTGTGGTGGAACGACGTGCCCGCCATGCTCAAGGGCTTCGTCGACAAGGTCATGAAGCAGGAATGGGCCTACGTCCCCACGCCCCGCGGGGTCGAGGGGCGTCTGGGCCACCTGCGCAGTGCCCTGGTCCTCACCACCTCCACGTCCCCCACGTTCTACCTGCGCCTGGTGTGCGGCGACGCGATCAGGCGGGTCCTGGTCGGGACCACGCTGCGCCAGCTCGGCATCCGGCACCGGAGGTGGATGAACCTCGGACGCGTGAACACCGGGGGGCAGGGCCGACGCGAGACGCACCTGCGCCGGGTCCGCGCCCACCTGAGCACTGCCTTCCCGCGGCCACGGCAGTAGGAGTCCCTGCGTGCAGGCAGGGGATGCGGACATGGTGCGGGGATCGACGAGGGCGGGGACGCGCAAGTCGATGCAGGGCGGAAGGACGGCGCGAGGGGACTCGCTCCGGGAGCGGGGAGGAACCGGTGACGGGGTCGGCGCGGACCCGGGCGGGTGACGCGCGCACGAGGGCGGGTGACGCGCAAGTCGATGCAGGGGCGGTGGGTGCGCGACACTGGGGACATGGTGGGGCGACAGGCGCTGGACGTGTTCTCCCGCGCGACGCGGGACTGGTTCGGCGCTGCCCTGGGTGAGCCCACCCCCGTCCAGGAACAGGCATGGACCGCGATACCGCGTGGGCGCGACGTGCTGGTCATCGCACCGACCGGCTCCGGCAAGACGCTGGCAGCCTTCCTGTGGGCATTGGACCGGCTCATGTCGGCGCCCACCGCCGCTGCGCCGTCCACCGGACCCACCCCAGTGCCCACCGTTCCGGCAGCCTCCGTCCCGCCGACCTCCCCGCACCGCCCCGGCCCGCGCATCCTCTACATCTCACCCCTGAAGGCGCTCGGCGTGGACGTCCAACGCAACCTGCGCGTCCCCCTGGCCGGCATCACCTCCCGGCGCACCGAGCTCGGCGAGGACACGGTGCCCGTGCGCATCGGCGTGCGCTCCGGGGACACCCCCTCGAACGAGCGCGCCCGCCTGCTGCGCAGGCCCCCCGACATCCTCATCACCACGCCCGAGTCGCTCTACCTCATGCTCACCTCCCGCGCCCGGGAGATCCTGCGCGACGTGGACACCGTCATCCTCGACGAGGTCCACGCCGTGGCGGGCACCAAGCGCGGCGCCCACCTCGCCCTCAGCCTGGAGCGTCTCGACGCCCTGCTGGAAACACCCGCCCAACGCATCGGTCTCTCCGCCACGGTACGCCCACGCGACGAGGTCGCCCGCTTCCTGGGAGGCGCGCACCCGGTCGACATCGTGGCCCCCGACGCCCCCTCGCCGATGGACATCCAGGTCGTGGTCCCCGTCCAGGACATGTCGGACCTGGCCGTGCGACCCTCGACGCGTGGGAGGCGGCCGGGTACGGGCACGCCTGGCTCGGGCACGCCTGGCTCGGGCAGGCCGGGCGCGCCGGGTCCATCAGGCATGGACCAGCGCGACCCGGACGCGGTGGCCAGCATCTGGCCCCACCTGGAGGCCTCGGTGCTGGAACAGGTGCTGCAGGCGCGCTCGACCATCGTCTTCGTCAATGCGCGGGGCCTGGCCGAGAAGCTCACGGCGCGGCTCAACGAGCTCTGGTCCGAGCAGGTGGGCGGGGCGGACGCAGGACTGGGAGTCGGCCCGGGCGCGGGAGACGGTGCGGGTGTCGGGCCGGGTGCCAGCGCAGGTGTGGGAGACGGCTTGGGGACGGGTGTCGGCCCGGGTGCCAGCGCGGGTGTGGGAGACGGTGCGGGTGTGGGAGACGGCTTGGGGACGGGTGTCGGCCCGGGCGCGGGAGTCGGCGCGCCTGCCGGGGCAGCTGCCGGGGACCGTGCAGACGCCATCCCTCCACCGCGTGAACCCCTCCACCGGGAGTCCCGCCTCGGCTCCACCCAGGGCGAGCTCACCGCCGGCGCGCCCCTGGAGATCGCCCGTGCCCACCACGGCTCGGTCTCCAAGGAACAGCGCGCTCTCGTCGAGCACGACCTCAAGACCGGGGACCTGCGCTGCGTGGTG
>JBQEKJ010000221.1:0-4185 GCA_052103835.1 Pauljensenia sp. | reverse complement strand
AGGTGAGTGGTTCCAGGACCAGGTCGATGAGGCTCATCGTTGCTCCCCAGTACTCAAGGGGTCCAGGCCGAAGGCCAGGGCGAGGTTCTCCGGGCGGAGGACCTCCTCGGGGCCACCGTGCATGAGGATCCGACGGTTGATCAGGACGGCCTCGTCGGCCAGACCCGGCAGGGCATGCAGGTCGTGGGTGGAGACGAGGATGGTGACGCCCTCGCTCGCGAGTTCGCGCAGGAGGCGGGTGATGGTGGCCTCGGAGCGCTTGTCGACTCCCGCGAACGGCTCGTCGAGCAGGAGGATCGTGGCCCCCTGGGCGATGCCGCGCGCCACGAATGCGCGCTTCTTCTGTCCACCCGAGAGCTGACCGATCTGACGGTCGGCGAACTCACCGAGCTCCACACGCTCCAGGGCGTGCTCCACGGCTTCCCGGTCGCGGGCGTGTGCCCGCCTCAGCGGCCCCATGTGACCGTACCGGCCGGTCATGACGACCTCCCTGACGGAGATCGGGAAGTCCCAGTCGACGTCCTCGCTCTGCGGGACGTAGCCGACAATGCCCTGGCGGCGCGCCTGCTTCGAGGTCCCACCATTGATGGCGATCGTCCCGGAGTCGGGACGGACCATGCCCATGATCGCCTTGAACAGCGTCGACTTGCCCGATCCGTTCATGCCGATCAGGCCGCAGACCCGCCCCGGCTCCAGGGTGAGATCGGCATGGTCGAGGGCGAGGACCTCACCGTAGTGGACGGTGACGCCCTCGACGTCGATGGCGGCAGTCACGACTGTTTCCCGGTGAGGGCAGCTGTGATGAGGTCGGTGTCGTGGCGGATGAGGTCCAGGTAGGTCGGGACGGGGCCGTCGGCCTCGGAGAGGGAGTCGACGTAGAGGACCCCGCCGAACGTGGCATCGGTGGCTTCGACGACCTGTTGCATGGGGGCATCGGAGACGGTGGACTCGCAGAACACGGCGGGCACGTTGTTCTCCTTGACGAACTCAATGGTGGAGGCGATCTGCTGGGGCGTGGCCTGCGACTCCGCGTTGACGGCCCAGATGTACTTCTCCGTCAGGCCCGCATCACGCGCCAGGTAGGAGAAGGCGCCCTCGCAGGTCACGAGCGCCCGTTCGTTCTCCGGCAGTGTGGAGAGCTCGGTGGTGAACTCGTCCTGGATGTCCTTCAGCTGGGCTTGGTAGGCGGTGCCGTTGGCCTTGTAGTCCTCCGCATTGGCAGGGTCGAGATCACTGAAGGCCTTGACCATGTTGTCGACGTAGATGGCGACGTTGGTGGGGCTCATCCATGCGTGGGGGTTGGGTTTGCCGGCGTAGGCGTCCTCCGCGATGTCCATGGGCTCCACCCCGTCGGAGACCACGACGTGGGGCACGTCGAGGTCGGTGACGAACTTCTGGAACCACAACTCCAGGTTCAGGCCGTTGTCGAGGATCAGGTCGGCGTGATCGGCCTTCCTGATGTCACCGGGGGTGGGCTCGTAGCCGTGGATCTCGGCACCGACCTTGGTGATGGACTGGACGTCGAGGTGCTCCCCGGCGACATTGCCCGCGATGTCGGCCAGGACGGTGAAGGTGGTGAGCACGACCGGCTTGTCACCCGACCCGCTCGCGTCGCCGGAAGCCGCGCCCGAGGACGGCCGGTCTGCGGCCGAGGAGGAGCACGCCGCCGTCCCCAGCGCCACCACACCACCAAGGACGAGGGCGAGGACCCGATGCACTCCACCCGCGCGAGCCCGCCCCTGTCCACTTGATGCCGAAGAGGTTGGGTGCATGACGTCCTCCGATGAGAAATGACTGCGTGTGGGTCAGATGGCCCCACCAGCTGTGACGGCTGCGCCGGGTGGGAATGGCCCCAGTCTAATGTTCGACCCCTCAATCATTCAATCGCGGCAAACCGAAACTCTCGCTCCGGACGACCTTGTCACATCCGAATCTCCGCGAGGATGGTGCACATGGGACCTCGGTCCCCGCTCACAGGTGCCGTGCGCCGGGTGCGTTCGCCGGACGCCGGACGCCGGGTGCAGAGCGCCAGATGCCGTGCGCCGGTGCCCGCCGCTGAAGCCCGACCCCGGGAAGACCGAGATCCACGGTTGCGGTTGAGATCCACGGTTGTGGTTGAGATCCACGGTTGTGGTTGAGATCCACGCGCACACGCCGGTATCTGAACGCGAACCCGGTATCTCAACCGGAAGCCGGTATGTCGACGCCCCGATGTGCCGTCCACGACGCCGCGCAACCGGACCCCGGCCGCCGAGGCCCGGCGCCGCGGGTCCAAGTCCGACCACCGCACGCACGCCCATCCACCCGTCGGGGCTTCGCACGCACCACACGGGAGACCGCACCGCACGCACCACACGGGAGACCGCACCGCAGGAACCGCACGCCCACCGCACGCCCACCTCACGCCCACAGCACGCCCACCTCACTCGTGCAGGCCGAACCTCGCGTGCAGGCGCCGCAGCGGGGCCGGTGCCCACCAGTTCCACCGCCCCAGCAGCGTCATGGTGGCCGGGACCAGCAACAACCTGGTCAGCGTCGCATCGGTGGCGACCATGATCGCCAGGGCCACACCGATCTGCTTGATCGCCAGCATCTGCCCTGCGGTGAACCCGATGAAGACCGCGATGATGATCGCTGCCGCAGAGGTGATGATGCGCCCGGAGCGCTGGAGTCCGCGCTCCACCGCGGTGTCGTTGTCCAGGCCCTGGTCCCAGTACTCCTTGATCCGCGCCAGCAGGAAGACCTCGTAGTCCATCGCCAGCCCGAAGCCGAATGCCACCATGCAGGCGACGATGAAGGTCTCCAGCCCCTGGGTCCGGGGCACGCCGAAGAGCCCGTGTTCGAAGACCAGAGTGGTCAGTCCCAGCGAGGCCAGCAGGGACAGGGAGTTGATGATGAGGGCCTTGACGGGGACCAGCAGCGAGCCCGTCATGAGGAAGAGCAGGACGAGCACGGCGGCCGCCACGATGGCGAGGGCACCGGGGGCGTCCTGGACGAGGGCGTGGGTGAAGTCGTGCTGCAGGGCAGCACCACCTCCGACCCACCATCCCTGGCCGGGGTCCAGGTCGCGCATGGCCAGCATGACGTCGGTGACCTCCTCCCCCACCGGGTCGGAGGCCTCGACACGCACGTCGACCACGCTCATCGAGGGGTCCGACCCCAGCTCCGAGACCCGCACCTCCTCGACCCCGGGGATGTCGCGCACCTCCTCGACCAGGTCCTGGGTCCCGGTCACCGGCGTGTCGACCACGGCTTGCACCGACGGCACGGCCAGTGCCGGGTAGTCCGCCTGGACGGTGTCGAAGGCCGCCCGCAGTTGGGTGCCTGCCGGGATGTAGTCGGTGAAGTTGTTGCGCAGCTCCAGTCCCTTCAACGGCAGCGCCATGGCGACCAGGACCAGCGCACTCGCCCCCATCACCCACCAGGGGTGGGCGTGCACGCGGCGCGCCAGACGGGAGAAGAAGCCGTCATCGCCCGAGGAGTCCCCCACCGCCGCCACCAGACGGCGCAGCCCGGGGACCTTCGTGACGGGCGATGGTCGCACGATGCGTCCACCGAGGAGGGTCAGCAGCGCGGGCACCAGGGTGACGGAGGCCAGGAGCGCCAGCAGTGTCACGAGCATCCCTCCGAACCCGATGGTGCGCAGCACGTGGGTGCGCATCACCAGCAGGCCGACCATTGCGAAGGCGATGGTCACCGCCGAGAAGGTGACGGTGCGACCGGCCGTCGCCACCGAGCGGCGCACGGCCGCTGCGATCTCGTCGCGTCCGGGTCCAGCCCCTGCCCCGTCGGCACCCGGTGCGAGACCCTTCCTCTCCTCGCGGAAGCGACTCACCACCAGGAGCCCGTAGTCGATCGACAACGCAACCCCGATGATCGAGATGACGTTCAGGATGAAGGAGTCGATTCCGGTGGCGAACGTCGCCACCCACAGGGCGCCCGTGCCGACCGCGATCGCGCACACGGCAGCCACCAGGGGCATGCCGGCCGCCAGCAGGCCTCCGAAAACGATCACCATGATCAGCGCGGCCACCGGCAGCCCCACCAGTTCCCCGGCAACCAGGTCGTGGCGGACCTGGCCAAGGATCGCCTCCGAGATCACGTGCTCGGAGACCTGCTGGACCTCGGCCCCGGGGAACTGCGCGCGCAGCGCGTCCCGATAGGAGTCCACCCCCTCGGCCAGTG
>JBQEKJ010000220.1:0-4209 GCA_052103835.1 Pauljensenia sp. | reverse complement strand
GTGCCGGGGCCTACCTCCCGGTCCTGGTGTGCACCTCGGGCCGGCCCAGCACCGCGGTCATCGAGCTGCTCCTCTGCCTCACCCGTGCGGGAGCCGAGTGCGTCCACCACGGTGACTTCGACTGGGCCGGGTTGCGCGTCGCGACAGCTTTGGGCTCGCGTGTCCCGTGGCGTCCGTGGCGATTCCGGGCCGCCGACTACCTGGAACTGGTCCGGCCCGTCGGTCCGGGAGTCCCCGAGCCGCTGAGACTGCGGGGCGACTCTGCAGAGTCACCGTGGGATCCTGAACTGGCGTTGGCGACGGAGCGTCTCGGAGTCGCAGTGGAGGAAGAGGTCGTCGCGGACCAGCTCGCAACTGATGTGCTGGGCCGGGGGGCACCGACGGTCTGAGGACGGGGGCGGGGCCCGCGATCCGGGAACGGTGAGCCCAGTGGACGGGGAACGGTGGCTGGTGGGCGGTGAGCGGTGAGTGGTGAGTGGGGAACAGCGGGCGGGCAACCGTGGGCGGTACGCGGTACGCGGGGAGTGGTGGGCGGTACGCGGGGAGTGGTGGGCGGTGGGTCTCGCGGAAAACAGGAAGACGGCCCTGCTTATGACTTCTATCACATTCTTCAACATTTCCACATTCGAACGCCTGTTCGACCCCCAGATGCACATGGGGGTGCGGAGACTTGAAGCATGGACACCAGCAGGACTGACACGCGCAGCCCGATCCTCCCATTGGGGGAACGGGTCGCACTGGCGCGCCGGACGCTGGTCGAACTGTCCGATGCCGACCGGCTCACCGACCTCAGCGATCAAGAACTGCTCGGCGCCCTGAAGGAGCTGGAGGATCTGGGTCGCCTCGTCGATGCCGGACGCGCCTTCGCGGCGGGCGAGGTCCACCAGCGCTCCCGCAAGGAGCTGGGGAACGAGCGCCTCTGCGTGAAGAAGGGCTTCACGCGGGCCGTGGACCTGGTCGCTGACACAACCGGAACCTCCACCGGTGCTGCGCACCGCCGCATCATCCAGGTCCAGCCCCTCCAGCCAGCGATCTCCTTCTCGGGGAGGGAGGAACCCAGCCCCTTCCCCCTGACGCGCGCCTGTGTGGGCGCAGGGTTGGTGTCGACAGAGGCTTCCCTCGTGATCACCGAGGCCATGCAGGCGGCGTTGGAGAGGGGAGCCTCCCCTGCCCGCGTTGGGGAAGGCGAGCGTGCGCTGCTCGCCGGGATCCTCGGGGCGGACCGCGTACGTGACAACTTGGACGTCTTCGGGACCCTGGCCCAGGCTCTGTTGGCCGAGGCACGTGACACAACCCCTGGGCGGGGCAGGACGCTCGCACAGGTCAGACGCCTGGCATCGGCCTGGAAGCTGATGCTGACCCAGGAGGGCGACCGAGCCCGGGGTGAGGATGCCGAACGTAGTCGCGCGACGGAGCGCGCACGGGTCCACAACTCACGGCACCTGCGCCTCCTGCCCACACGTGGGGGAACCCGACGCGTCGAGGGGGAGCTCCTGCCCGAGGTTGCCGCACAGTTGGAGCGCATCCTCGACGCGTACATGAACCCCAGGGTGGACGGGACTCGGCACGGTGCGGGCGACACAGGGCCAGGCGACGCAGTGGCAGGAGTCGCGGGTACCGAGGACGCGCTCCCGGGAGCTGCCGCTCCCGATGTGTCCTCGCACAACGGCCCCGAGGTGGACACCCGGACCCGGGGGCAGAGACTGCACGATGCATTCGGTGGGGTCCTCACCGTCGCAGCGGGCGTGCCCGACATGCCCCTGCTGGGCGGGGCTCCCCCGACACTCGTGGTCACCATTGACCAGGGTCAGCTCGATGATCCACTGGGAGCTGCCTTCCTGTCAGGGACCCATGACGAGGCCGACAGCGCAGTGGATGCGACCACGGCTCACCACGCCGGATGCTCGGGCCAGGTCCAGACGCTGGTCACCGACCGGAGAGGTGGGATCCGTGAGCTCAGTTCCCCGTCACGCGTCTTCACCCCTCACCAGCGACGGGCCATCGCAGTCCGTGACGGGGGTTGCTGCATCCCCGGATGCGAGGTCCCCGCCACATGGTGCGAGGTCCACCACGTCCACGAACATGCACACGGTGGCCCCACACACACGGACAATGGCGCGATCCTGTGCTGGCATCATCATCGCCAGCTCCACGCCCTGGGGTGGGACATCCAGATGCGCGATGGAATGCCCTGGGTGAGACCCCCGGCGAGCATCGACCCGACGAGGGCGTGGCGGCCAGCCCAGACCGGTACGTCAGGACACTTCCGGCACCTCATCACGATCCAGGACGCTCATCCTCCACTGGGCGTGAGCCCACCAGACGTGAGCCCACCAAGCGCCGGTCTCTCCGACCCCAGGGACGTGGGTGCGCCCGCCCGCCACCCGGCTGCCGTCGGTCCACCGGGCACCGCCCCAGCCGAGTCGGTCGACACACACCCACCGGGCACCACTTTGCCCGGCACCATCGACGTACCTCTGCCGGACCGACATCCAACCGGCGTGGAACCACCCAGCGGAGCCCCACCCGGCGCGACCGACGACACTCCGCCGGACCGCCGCTCACCCGACGCGGCCGCAACACGCCCAGTGGAACTACCGGGCTTCGATCTGGACGGAATGCTGTCCCTCACCGGATGACGGTGTCGTCGCACACATTGAATGCGTCCGCCGGGCTGTGTCGCCCACTGACGAACTTGCACGCGATCATGCTGACCTGCCGTGTCCGCCTGAACTGACGTGGGCGGCCCAACCACGGCCCCCGAAGGAGCAGCTCGCCGCACCGGCAGTTCTCCGCACCACGAGCTCACCGCGGAGGGCGACCGCCGCATCGGCAACACGCTGGGGACTGCACACTGGGCGCCGCACCGCCCTGAGGACGTCCACAGGCTCTTCCCGGTGTCCTCGCCCCTGCTGGCAGAACAGCACTCCGTACGCGCGTATGCCACAGGGTTCCCCCGAGCCAGCGCAGGATCGGCCCCCAGCCGACCCGATACCCTTGGGGCACGGCTACCGAGGAGGAATCCCATGGCAAAGAATGCGAAGCGGGTAGGCATCCTGACGGCAGGCGGTGACAGCCCGGGGCTCAACGCGGCGATCCGCGGATTCGGCAAGGCGGCGCTGGGCCACTACGGCATGGAGGTCATCGGATTCCGCGACGGTATCCGCGGGCTCGCGGAGAACCGGTACGTGGACCTCGACTCCCAGGCACTCTCCGGGATCCTCACCGTCGGCGGTACCGTCCTGGGTACCTCACGCGACAAGCCGCACAAGATGCGCATCGGCGACGAGGTCGTCGACATGGTCCCCACCATCATCGAGAACTGTGAGAAGGACGGGCTGGAGGCCCTGGTCTGCATCGGCGGTGGTGGGACCACCAAGACCGCGAACAGGCTGTCGAAGGCCGGGCTGAACATCATCCACCTGCCCAAGACGATCGACAACGACATCGCCCACACAGACACCAGCTTCGGCTTCTCCACCGCCCTGGGCATCGCCACGGAGGCCATCGACCGCCTGCACTCCACCGCCCACAGCCACCACCGCATCATCGTGGTCGAGATCATGGGACACAAGGCCGGCTGGCTGGCCCTGGGGGCGGGGATCGCCGGCGGAGCGGACATCATCCTCCTGCCCGAGATCCCCTACTCCATCGAGCCCGTCGCCGAGTCGATCCGCAGACGCGCAGCCGCCGGACACAGCTTCTCCGTGGTGGCCATCGCCGAGGGCGCCCGCGACCTGCAGGACGCAGCGGACCTCGTGGCGGCCGAGGCCCTGGTCCGCGGCGCGAACTCCACGGAAGCCAAGGCAGCCGCCAAGAAGCACCGCAACGCCGTCCTCGCCTCCCACCGGGGCAATGCGTTCAAGGTCGCGGAGGCGCTGGAGGCCGCCACAGGCCTGGAGTCCCGCGTGACGATCCTCGGCTACGTCCAGCGTGGGGGCACCCCCGACGCCCAGGACCGCTTGCTCGGGACGCTGCTGGGCGGCGCAGGTGCCGACATGGTTGCCCGCGGGGAGTTCGGTGTGACTGTGGCCTCCCAGGGCCAGGCCGCGGTGCCGGTGCCACTCTCGGAGGTCGCCGGCAACCTCAAGACCGTCCCCCTGGACCATCCTTGGCTGGAGGCCGCCCGCCACGTGGGCACATGCATGGGGGACTGAGGCCACCGGGGCGGGGTGAGGTGAGGCCACCGGGGCGGGGTGAGGTGAGGCC
>JBQEKJ010000219.1:2817-4223 GCA_052103835.1 Pauljensenia sp. | reverse complement strand
GAAAAGCCCTCCCGGGCTGCTGAGATCGTCACTCGATGCAGCGACGCACCAGCGCACACCTACGGTGACCTCACGGGCGCCACACGGTCAGTGCGGCAGGTTCGCCTCGATGAGCGCCACGATCTCGGGATCGTCCGGCTTCGTGGTCGGACGGAACCGGTGCACCGAACCGTCGGGCAGGACCAGGAACTTCTCGAAGTTCCACCGCACCCGCCCACCCCGTCCCTTCGGGTCCTTCGCCTGCTTGAGTGCGGTGTAGAGCGGGTGCTCCCCCCGACCGTTCACCTTGACCCGCGCGAACACCGGGAAGGTCACGCCAAAGGTCGTGGAACAGAAGGTCTTGACCTCCTCGTCGGTGCCGAGTTCCTGACGGAACTGGTTGGAGGGGAAGCCCAGCACGGTGAAACCCCGGTCCCCGTAGCGACGCTGGAGTTCCTCCAGGGTCCCGTACTGGGGGGCCAGCCCGCAGCGGGAGGCGACATTGACCACCAGGACCACATCCTGCGCCCAGCGGGCGAGCGTCGTGGTGGTCCCGTCCATGGTCTCGAAGGGGATCGATCTCAGGTCCGTGGCAGCTGTGGCGTCCATGGACCAATCGTCCGCCTGATCGGTGGCCCGCGCGCGGTGGCGGGCACGGGCACGAGGGCGAACACGCCCCCCCGTCCGACCGGTGTGCCACCCGCTCAGTCCGGTCGGCGCGCCACCATCGAGAACGTCAGCGGGATGCGCGGTGAGCCCGGTGGGATCGTCCACCCCTCGGGGCACTCGACCAGGTCGGGGAACGGCTTCCAGTCCATCGTGGGGTGCTCGCCCAGGGCTTCCAGGGTGAGGCCCGCACCCAGCAGGGCGCCGGCCACCTCGGAGAGGTCGTGCTGCCAGGAGTGATTGGTGGTGTGGGTGATGGGGGCGGCCGACTCCTGGACGTCCGTGTAGCTGCCGGACTCCTCGTAGACGGTCTCCCCTCCCCCGCACAAGTAGTCCTCGGTGATGACGTCCAGGTCCGGCCCCATGGCTGCCACCAGCGGATGGTCGTCGCGGATCATGAACACCCCGCCGGGCACGAGCAGGTCGTGGATCGACCGTGCCCAGGACCGGAGGTCGGGGAACCAGCAGATCGTCCCCACGCTGGTGACCACCACGTCGAAGGTCCGCCCCAGGACATCCGAGGCGTGCTGGGCGTCCCCCTGCACAAAGGTGATCTCCCTGCCCGCGGCGGCGGCGATGTCCCGGGCATGATCCAGCGCACGCTCGGAGAAGTCAAGTCCGTGGACCTCCACCGCCCCGAGCCTGGCCCAGGAGAGCGTGTCGGTGCCGATGTGGCACTGCAGGTGCAGCAGGGACAGACCCTCCACGGACCCACCCGACAGGTGGGGGGCCAGGACGGCCAGGTCCCTGCGCACCACCGA
>JBQEKJ010000219.1:0-2807 GCA_052103835.1 Pauljensenia sp. | reverse complement strand
ACCGAGCTGACGCCGTCGGGGTCGGACACGAGGGCGTCCACGCCGTAGAAGTCGGAGGCGATGTGGACGTCGGCACGCTCGTCCCAGTTGGCCCTGTTGTCCGCGAGCGCGCCAGCGGTGTCGGTTCCTGCCTGCGCATCGTTGCCTGTCATGCTCCCGACCCTACCCACGGTCCCGGTCCCTCGGGTCGCGCGGACACCGGCTCCCCGGCCCCGCCCTCGTCGACGTCCCTTCGGTGGTACTCCCCGGAGAGGGGCGGGCACCTCCACGGGTGCCCGCGCGTCGACGTCGATGACGGTGCGCCCGTGCCGGAGTGGCAGGATGGCAGCACCGAGACCCCCAGGCGGAAGGACAGCCCGTGGCCCATCCGCACCGCCGTGGCGGGAGCCAGCACCCGCGCCCCACCCATGAGCAGGACCCGGATCTGCTCCTGCAGGTCCGCGACGTCACGCGCACGGTGTCGGGCCTGGACATCCTGGGCCGGACCTCGATGGCGGTGCGCGCGGGGACCTGCACGGTGCTGCGTGGGGAGAACGGCTCCGGCAAGACCACCCTGCTCCGCATCATCCTGGGTCTGGACGCACCCACGACGGGCAGCGTGCACCTGGTGCCCGGTGCACTGGAGCGGCGCGACATCGCCCACGTCATCCAGCCACCCCCGTTCTTCGAGAACCTCACCGTCCTGGAGCACCTGCTGTTCGTGCGCGCCTCCTGGGGGCTGCCTCCCGGCGCCGAGGCACCCCTGGCCCTGCTGCGGGCGTTCGACGCGGAGCGCCTGGCCCGACACTTCCCCGACGAGCTCTCCTCCGGGGAGCAACAGGTGGTCGCCCTGTGCCTGGGACTCGCCCGGCCGGCCCGCCTGTTGGTGCTCGACGAGCCCGAGCAGCGCCTGGACACCGGCCGGCGCCGCGCACTCGCTGAGATCCTGCGTTCCCGGACCGCCGACGGACTCGCCGTCCTCATGGCCAGCCACGCCCCCGACCTGGTCGAGGCCGCGGCCGATCGGGTCATCGACCTGGTGGCCCCGGAGTGAGGGCGCCCCGGTGAGCGCCTCGCACCTCTCCGTCCCGCTGTGGGTGCCCCCTCCGGACCGGGCGGCGCTGGCCCGCGCGCGTCGCATCGTGCACGAGGGCGGCCCCACCCGGCGCGACCTCCTGTACCGCGCCTATGTCGCCGTGCTGCTGATGGTGATGCTGGGGATCCCGTTGCTGACCGGTCTCACCTCCGCGGTGCCGGCCCACCGCGCCGGGGACGTGATGTGGACGTTGCGGGCGTGGTGCGCACTGCCCCTGGTGCTGGTGGCCGTCGCCCCGACGCACCTGGGGCCCGTCATCACCTCCGCCGGGGAGCTCCACCACCTGGTCGACGGCCCCTTCGGCTCGCGCCGGGTCCTCCTGGGACGCACATGGACCGTGCTCGGAGCCGTCGTGGTGTCGGTCGCCGCGGTGGCGGCGACCGTGGGGGCAGGGCTGGGCCTCGGTGCGGGCGCGGTCACCACGGCGCTGGGATGGGTCGTGGGCCAGGCGGCGCTGGTCTTCCTGGCACTCCTCGGAATCCAGACCCGCGCCGCAGTCCCGGCGCGGGTGCTGGCGCTGGTCGCCGGTGGAGGTCTGGGGGCACTCTGCCTGGCGGGGACCCGTGCGGGCTGGCCACTGGGTGGTGGTGTCGATGTCCTGGGAGCCGTCGTGCTGGGAATCTGCGCCTGCCTGGTGGCAGCCGTCGTGCCGCCCCTGCTCGACCAGGTTCCCCTGCGCGTCCTTGAGCACGACGTGCGCATGCGTCATCTCATCCGCACGGGCCTGGGTACGGGTGACGTGAAGGCGCTGGGGGTGCACGACGGCCCCCGGAGGCGGCGTCTGCGCGGACGCACGCTCCCCCTGGGAGGTGGGGTCCTGAGGCGCAGCGTGTCGGTGGACCTGATCGGCCTGATGCGCACGCCTGCACGCACGGCAGGTGCGGTGCTCGCCCTGGTCGCGGCCGGGACGTGGCTCGGGTACGCGCTGGTGACGACGTTTGGTGGAGGCTCGTCCGGTGGGCACGGGGCATCCGGGGAGACCGGCGCGGGCGGGATGTTGCAGGTCCTCACCGGCGCAGGTCACGTCCCGGCGGCGCTCCTGGCGCCCGCGGCGCTGCTCGGTGCGCAGTGGGCCTTCGGGGTCCTGTCCCGCTCCCTCACGGATGTCCTGGAGTCGCTGGGAGCAGGACGTCTGGACCCCGCACCCTTCGCACGCGTGCTCCTCTCGCACCTGGCCCTGCCGTCGGGAGCCGTCCTGGTCCTCACCGGCGCCGGCATGGCCGTGCCGGTGGTGGCGGGCGGCGGAGACGCCATCCCTGCGGCGTGGCCAGCCGTGTGTGCAGGCCTGGCCCTCCTCGCCCTCGTCGCCCCGTGCACGGGGCTGGCCATGGCGGCCTCATCCTCTCCTCCCCTGGCCCTGCTGACTCCGTCGCCCTCGCCCTTCGGCGACTCGTCCTCCCTGGTGGTCGTGGCGTGGATGCTGCGCGGGCTGACATCGGCCGCTCTGCTCGGAATCACCATGGCCGTCGCCGCCGGGCAGGGCCTGTCACAGGCGGATGCCCTGGCGGCGGGAGCAGCACTCCTGGCTCCCGTCTGCGCTGTGGCGGTGGGCCTGCGTCTGCGTGCCCTGGCCCGGCTCGACCGTCACGGCCGCGGCGAGGCTCCGACCTCGGAGTGAGGGCGGCTTGACGGCACCGGGCAGCGCGCGCCTCCGCGCGCACTGCTGCGACCGGGGAATGCCCCGACCGGACACGACTGCGGGCAGACAGGGACGACGGAGGAGCCGGAGACG
>JBQEKJ010000218.1:0-4228 GCA_052103835.1 Pauljensenia sp. | reverse complement strand
GGCGCATGTTGACCATGGCCAGGGGCAGGGGTGCCTTGTCCATGCTCACCAGGTAGAGGGAGACCATGAAGTCGTTCCAGGCCGCCAGGAAGGAGATCAGTGCGACCGTCACCAGGGAGGGGCGGACCACAGGGACGAGGATGCGCCAGAACGCCCCCATGCCGCTGCACCCGTCGATGAGGGCGGCCTCCTCCAGATCACGCGGGATGGCTGAGAACGCATTGCGCATCATGAAGATGCCGAAGGGCAGCTGGAAGAGGGTGATGACCAGGCCGACGCCGATGAGGGAGTTCTGCAGGTGCAGCGTCTTCATCCACACGATCAGGGGGATGAGCAGGGCGGCGTAGGGGACCATCATCACGGACAGCACCAGTACGAACAGTTGGTTCTTGCCGCGGAAGCGGAAGCGGGCGAAGGCGTAGCCACCCGTCGCCGAGGTGATCAGCGTGGCCAGGACGGCCACGGCCGTCACGATGACGGAGTTTCGCAGGTAGGACCCCAGGCCGTTCCCGTAGCGGATGAGGGTCAGGAAGTTGCCGAGGCCGTACCCGTCCGTCTGGTTCGTGCCCGGGCTGGGTTGGACGGAGGCGATGACCGTCCAGATGATCGGCGCGATGAACCCGAGTGCCAGAATGCCGGTGATGAGGTAGAAGGTGATCTTCTCCGCCGTGGTCTTGGTGCGCATGGGTGTCTACTCCTCCTCGTCCGCGAGGCCCATGGTCTTCAGCTGCAGGGCATTGATGACGACCAGGGCAATGAGGACCAGGACGGAGAGTGCTGCTGCCATCCCCAGGTCCCGCTTGGTCTCGAAGGCGTACTTGTAGATGAGCAGCACCACGGTCATCGTGGAGTTGTTCGGCCCGCCCTTGGTGAGGATGTAGAACTGGTCGAACGCGAGCAGTGACCCGGTGATGGACATGATCAGGCTCATGGCGAATGTGGGTTTGAGCAGGGGGAACGTGATGGAGGTGAAGGTCCTCCAGCGGCCGGCCCCGTCGATGGTGGCGGCCTCGTAGACGTCTTGGGGGATGGCCTGGAGACCGACCATCAGCAGCAGCATGTAGAACCCGGTGAAGCGCCAGGTCACCAGGAGCACGGTGGCCCACAGGGCACCGTCAGGTGTGCCGAGGATGGAGTTGGAGGCATCCATGATCCCGAGCCTGTCCAGCAGGGGGTTCAGCGGCCCGACCTGGGGGGAGTAGAGGGCGTAGAAGAGCAGTGACGCCGAGGCGATGCCCATGGCGGAGGGCAGCAGGATCGCCGTGCGCAGGAGGTTGTTCCACCTGCGAGACTCCTGGACCAGCAGGGCCAGCCCGAGGGCGAGGGGCATGACGATGAGCGTGGTGATGACCGTGTACTTCAGCGTGAACCACACCGCCTGTCCCAGCAGGGGGTCGGCGAGCACCTTGGAGTAGTTGCCGGGGAAGTTCACCCCCTGGTTCCCGCCCAGGAGCGACCACTTCGAGACCGACATGACGACGACCAGGATGATCGGGACGATGTAGAGGAGCACGAGGAGGATCGTGGCCGGTGAGGCCCAGGCCCACCCCCGCAGGTCCTCCTTGCGCCGTCTGCGCGCCGAGCGGTCACCCGTCGACTGACGCCGGACATCCATCACAGCCATCCTCGTGTCCTTCCTCGTGCTTGTTGCTGCCGGAGCCATGGGGGGTGGGGCGCGGGACCGATCCGCGCCCCACCCCGTGACTCATTGCGCCCGCGCGCCCCTCACTGACCGAGGATCGCCGTGATCGCGTCGTTGTCGGCCTGCAGAGTCGTCCCGTCCCCGAAGACCGCGTTCTGGAACAGCACCTGCCAGGGGCTGCCCGAGGCGTTGAAGGCCTCGTTGTAGTTGACGGCCGCGGGTGTGCGCCCGTCCTTGATGGTCGAGTTGGCCACGAGTGTGCGCGGATCGGCGTCCGCATAGCCGTTGGCGAGCACCGACAGGTTGGAGGCGGTGTCGTTGTTGTCCGCGAAGACCTCCTGCTGGGCGGCGTCCGTCATGAGCCAGGAGATGAAGTCCCAGGCCTGGTCGACATTCTCGGAGGACTTGGAGATGCCGATGGCGTCCCCGCCGAGGAAGGTCGACTGGTTGCCGCCCACGCCGGGGATCCCGGCCACCCCGATGTCGAAGCCCGCGGAGTCGAAGAGCCCCGTCACCGCGGTGTAGGGGTAGGGCATGACGCCGACGTTGCCGTTCTCGAACGGGGCGGTCCACGTCGCGCCGGTCTCGTCCTTGGAGCCCGCGCCGACCCCGTTGGGGGTGTCGACCAGACTCTTGAGCGCATCGAAGACGGACTTGGCGGAGTCGGAGGCGAGCTCGGCGGAGGTGCCGTCGGCGGAGATCACCTCACCACCGCTGGCCC
The DNA here is from genome assembly GCA_052103835.1 of Pauljensenia sp. Classification (GTDB taxonomy): domain Bacteria; phylum Actinomycetota; class Actinomycetes; order Actinomycetales; family Actinomycetaceae; genus Pauljensenia. The sequence goes on along the minus strand of JBQEKJ010000218.1, from coordinate 1,865 downwards.
ACACCATGGGGAAGTACATGAACGCGTCGCAGCCACCGCACTGGCCGGGGATGTAGGTGCCCGCCACGCCGTCCTCGTCCAGGGCGGCGACGGCCTTGGCCTGCTCGACGAACTCCTCGACGGAGGTGGGGCCCTGGTCGGGGTCGAGGTCGGCCTTCTCGTAGAGGTCCTTGTTCCACACCATCACGGAGATGTCGGTGACGAAGGGGAGCGTGTACTCCACGCCGTCCACGGTGCCCGCGTCGATGTGGCCCTGCTGCAGGTCGGACTTGTTGGGCAGGGCGTCGATGCGATCGGTGAGGTCCTGGAACACGCCCTGCTGGGCCCAGTAGGGGATGCGCACGACGTCGCCGGCGAGGATGTCGGGCAGCGAGTCCGACTGGACCGCGGCCCCGAGCTTCCCCTCGACGTCGTCATTGGGCAGGATCTCCAGCTTGACCTGGTTCTGGTGGGAGGCGTTGTAGGCCTCGACTGCGGCCTTGGCCTGCTTCTCCAGGGGTGCGCGCGACCACATGGTCAGCTGGGTGCCGTCATCGGCCCCCGCTGCAGCGCCGGACTGGCCCGAGGCACCGTTCGTGTCCCCCGAGGCCGACCCGCCCCCGCCGCACGCGGCGGCACCGGTTGCCAGGGCGGCGGCCGTCATGAGTGCCAGTGTGGCCTTCCATGGATTTCTCATCACTGTTCCCTCTCCTCTCCCCGACAGGCCGGGGAAGTCCTCGCCGTTGAGTTGCACCTCGTGGGAGCGGGGGTCGTGCACGCGTGGCGTGCGACGATCGCGAAATGCTCCGAAAAGGCTTGCGGAAGAAGTCGACCACATCGGCAGCGCGCCGTCAAGCGGGTCGCGGTCACGGTTGTGTCACGGCCCACGGTAGGTGCGGCTGCGCTCTTCCCGTACGAGGGCGGGACCACGTCCTCCGATGGGTGACGTCCGAATGCTATGTTGTGTGAATGACGGATGCAGGCTCGACGCGCTCATCGGGGAGCGCCGCGAAAACGGTTGCCGCCCACACCTCCTTACGCACGGTGACTCTGGCGGATGTCGCGCGCGCCGCGGGTGTCTCGGTGTCCACCGCCTCCAAGGCCCTCAACGGGCGCCCCGACGTCAGTGAGGGCACTCGGGCCAGGGTCCAGAGTGCCGCGGACCAGCTCTCCTTCTCCCCGAACTCCCTGGCCAGGTCCCTCGTGTCGGGGCGCTCCTTCACCGTCGGCCTCATCACCCACGACCTGGAGGGGCGTTTCAGCACCCCCATCCTCATGGGCGCCGAGGATGCCTTCGGGCTCAACAACATCTCCCTGCTGCTGTGCGATGCACGCGGCGACTACCTGCGTGAGCGCCACCAGGTGAAGGTCCTGCTGGAGCGCAGGGTCGACGGGATCATCGTCGTCGGCGCGGACAACGCACGTCCCTCCATCGGGCGGGACGTGCCGGTCCCCGTTGTCTACCTCTACGCCGCCTCGGCGGACCCCGCCGACATCTCGCTCATCTCCGACAACGTCGGGGCCGGCAGGCTCGCCGCCGAGCACCTCATCGACTGCGGCAGGCGGCGCATCGCCATCCTGGGCGGCGACCCGACCTATGGCGCCTCCCCGGAACGAGCCGAGGGTGCCATGGCAGCGCTGGCGGGCGCCGGGCTGGAACCGGTGGGGGGTGGCCCTCTCTACGGCTCCTGGTCGGAGGAGTGGGGTCGGGGCGGTTGCCACGCGCTCATCACCCAGTACCCCGACACCGACGCCATCATCTGCGGCAGCGACCAGGTCGCCCGCGGCGCACTCGACGCCCTGCGCGACCTGGGCCGCTCTGTCCCCGACGACGTCGCAGTGACCGGACACGACAACTGGAAGATCCTCGTGTCCGGATCCCGACC
>JBQEKJ010000217.1:0-4237 GCA_052103835.1 Pauljensenia sp. | reverse complement strand
CTGCTGGAACATGTCCTCGTAAGGACCCGAGTTGAAGCCGATCGTGATGACCTTCGACTCAGCGGCCGAGCTCTGCGCGCTCTCCTGCGCGCCCTGGGTGGAACCACCGCAGGCCGTCAGCACGGTGAGCATCGCCGTCAGGGCGATCGTGACGCCCGTTGCACGCAGTCGTGTGGACATGTTCTCCTCCTCGGTGTCGACCCCATCGGGTCTGGCAATGTCGGGCCAGCGGGATGACTCCCGCGCATGAAAGTCTTCTCGCCTGCGAGGGAGGACGATGGCGCGCTGCAGGATGCGAGATCACGTAACAGCCCTGTGACCTGCACCATCACAGGGTGCAGAATCGCTCCTGGAGGTCCTCACACCCGGTCGCGCGACCTGCTCGACCGGTGTGGCCGGACACACCGGGAGGCGGCGACGTCGCACGCCTCGTCCACTCCCGGACGGCGCCTCCTCCGTGATCGATCACGGGAGCATGGCTCCCCGGAGGCTTCGCCCAGCACGCCGGATCACATCTCTCACCGCGCACGCGGATCCAGGTCCGCCACGACGTGGACGCTACTGCTGGCCCTCCGAGAAGGCTCGCCGGCGTTGCTCCAGCTTCATGAGTTCCGTGAAGGTGGCCGTGTAGTCCGCGTCGTCGGGATCCATGCGTTGGAGTGCCGCCCGCGCATCCCCGGTGCGCCGCGTGAGGTCCATGCGCACCAGTGCGCCCATGACCCCGCGGGAGTAGGCCCGCATCCCACCGGCCCTGTCCTGGGGCAGGGGGGCGACCGCGAGCTCGGTGACCACAGCCCCCACGACCTCACCGGCCGACTCACGCACGGCCTCGTCGAAGGCCCTCGTCGCTGCGGCCTCCGATTCCTCCCCCACACCCAAGGCACCCTCCGCCTTGCGCAGCATCTCCGTGAAGGTGTCCAGGCCGCCAGCGGCGCGCACCGCGTCGTGGACGGCGCGGTGCGCGGGCACCGTGAACGACGCGCCGTCCAGGTCCTCGAACCCGGAGCCGATCAGGTCCATGGGTCGTTGCAGGAGGGCCTCCAGGGCCTGGCGCTCGACCTTGGTGACGGGGTCCTCGGGACCGCGCCGCACGGCCCCTCCGGGCAGTCCGGCTCCCGCCATGGGCTCAGGTCCCCCCATCCGGTCGTGCTGCGGGCGGCCGCCCTCGTCCCCGGGTCGTCCCCGCTGCGACTCCGCCTGGCGCACGGCGCGTGCGACCTCGCCCTGCTCCATGCCCAGCCACCCGGCCAGGGAGCGCGTGTACTCGTGGCGCAGTGCGCGGTCCTTGATGCCCGCGACCACGGGCGCGGCGCCGCGCAGTGCGGCCACGCGCCCCTCGGCGGTGTCGAGGTCGACCTGGGCGAGGACGGAACGGATGACGAACTCGAAGAGCGGGGTGCGCGAGGCCACGAGCGTCAGCACCGCCTGGTCGCCGCGCTGCATGCGCAGGTCGCAGGGGTCCAACCCGGTGCGCTCGACGGCCACGAAGGTCTGGGACGCGAAGTTCTGGTCCTCGTGGAAGGCGCGCAGCGCGGCCTTGCGGCCTGCCGCGTCCCCGTCGAACGTGAAGACCACCTCCGCGCCACGTGCACGGCCCGAGGAGAGCACCACACCGGCGGCCGGGTCGGCGGCATCGCCCAGCAGGCGGCGCACGATCCTCACGTGCTCGGAACCGAAGGCGGTCCCGCAGGTGGCCACGGCCGTCGGTTCACCGGCGACGTGGGCGGCCATGACATCGGTGTAGCCCTCGACGATGACGATGCGACGCTGCCGGGTGATGTCCCGCTTGGCCAGGTCCAGGCCGTAGAGCACCTGGGACTTCTTGTAGATCGTGGTCTCGGGGGTGTTGAGGTACTTCGGCGAGTCCTCGTCCTCGTCCAGGCGCCGCGCGCCGAACCCGACGGTGGCCCCGGTGATGTCGCGGATGGGCCACATGAGGCGTCCGCGGAAGCGGTCGTAGACCCCTCGGCTGCCCTGGGAACCCAGCCCCGCAGCCTGGATCTCGGCGTCCGTGAAACCGTTGGAGCGCAGCACGCGAGTGAGGTGGTCCCACCCCTGGGGTGAGTAGCCCACCCCGAAGTGGCGGCTCATGGCCTCGGTGAAGCCGCGCCCCGCGAGGAAGGCGCGCCCCACATGGGCCTCCGGCGTGGCGAGCTGGGACTGGTAGTACTCCTCGGCGACGCGGTGGGCGTCCAGGAGGCGCTGACGGCGCCCCGGTTCCTCACTGCGGACCTGGCGCCCGCCCTCCTCGTAGTGCAGGGTGATGCCCGCGCGTTGGGCGAGCATCTCCACGGCCTCGGAGAAGGAGAGGTGGTCGATCTTCTGCACGAAGGAGATGACGTCCCCACCCTCGCCGCACCCGAAGCAGTGCCACAGACCCACGGCCGGGCGGACGTGGAAGGAGGGGGTGCGCTCGTCGTGGAAGGGGCACAGTCCCTTCTGGGAGTCGACGCCGGCGGTGCGCAGGGCGACGTGCTCGCCCACGATCTCCTCGATGCGGCAGGCCTCACGCACTGACGCGATGTCCTCGCGTCGGATCAGGCCAGCCATGGCGCCCAGTCTATGCGCAGGCCGCCCCCTTCGACGGCGGTCCCCAGGGCTCCTGCGCCAGCGGCGAACAGGGGTGGCGGGTCGGGAACGGGACGGGTCCGGTTGCCCGCGTCGGGGGTCGCTGTGGGCCGGCCCGACCGGTGTCGACGAGGGCGGCGCCGGGTCCTCCTCTGGAGGGGGCGCGCTCAGAACTGGGTGGAGAGCATCCCGCACAGGCGTGCGTGCAGACGCGAGGCAGAGGGATCGGTCAGGGTCGCGACCTGGTCGATGACGGCGCGCACCCGGCCCGCCTCATCCCCCGCCTCCCTCCAGTCCGTGGCGAAGGGTTCCTCCAGCGTGGCGGGGCCGCCCTCGTACAGGGCATTGACGAGGTCGGCCAGGAGCGTGCGCTGGTGGAGGTAGACCGGTTCGGTCTCGCGCGGGCTCATGACGTAGTGGACGGCCATGCCCTTGAGGACCTGGATCTCCGCGCGCGTGGCGGTCGGGACCACCAGGTCCGCACCGTGGCGTCCCAGTGGTCCGTCGCCGAAGCGCTGGCGTGTGGCCGAGACCGTGGCCGAGCAGAACCTGCCGATGAGTTGGCTGGTCATGTCCTTGAGGTGCGCCATGTCGGCGTAGGAGCCGGAGTCGGAGCGCAGCCAGGCGGGCATGGAGACCAGCCGTTCGATCGCGCGGGCCAGGTCGTCGGCGCTCACCGCGGCCCCGTACCACTCCAGGGTCGAGGCGATGACGGCGTCGATCTCCTCATCGGTGGTGAGGTGGGAGAGGTCCATCTTGCCGGTGGCCACCGCGTCCTCCACGTCGTGGACGCTGTAGCCGATGTCGTCGGAGAGATCCATGATCTGGGCCTCCAGGCAACGCCTGCCCGGCTCGATCCCCTGGCGCATCCAGGTGAAGACCTCCGCGTCCTCGGGGTAGACGCTGTACTTGTGCGCGGACTTCACGGGGTCCGGGCCCTGCCCGCGCAGCCAGGGGTACTTCGTGATGGCATCCAGGGTGGCTCGGGTGAGGTTGAGGCCTGCCGGGGTGCCTTCGGGGGTGAGGACCTTCGGCTCCAGGCGGGTGACGATGCGCAGGGTCTGGGCGTTCCCCTCGAAGCCACCGGCGTCCGCGGCGAGCTCGTCCAGGACGCGTTCCCCGTTGTGGCCGAAGGGCGGGTGGCCCAGGTCGTGTGCCAGGCAGGCAGCGTCCACCACGTCGGGGTCGGCGCCGAGCTCCTTGCCCAGTTCGCGCCCGACCTGGGCGACCTCCAGGGAGTGGGTGAGCCGGGTGCGCACGAAGTCGTCGGAGGAGGGTCCCAGCACCTGGGTCTTCGCTCCGAGCCTGCGCAGGGCGGAGGAGTGCAGGACGCGCGCACGGTCGCGCTCGAAGTCGGTGCGGGCCGGATTCTTCGGGCTCTCGGTGACGAAACGGGCACGGTCACGGGAGCCGTAGCCCCCGTCCTCTTGCTGGGGAGGCGGGGCGCCTGCCCCGTCTGCCCTGTCCGGCGTGCCGGTGCGCGGTGGTCCTTGTCTCACGTCGACACCTTATCCCGCTCTTCTGCGCCCACCTCGCGACGCCGAATGGGCCACAATGGGAACGTGACCGAGACCGCACCAGCCCCAGCCCTCGTCGGTGTCACGACGACGCTCGTCCACCGCATCCAACGAGGACGCTTCCCATGGTGGCGTCGGGCGGTCGTGTGCGA
>JBQEKJ010000216.1:0-4247 GCA_052103835.1 Pauljensenia sp. | reverse complement strand
CTCCACGTATCCGTGCCCGGGACGGAGGCGACATCACCAGCGTCCCCATATTTGTATGGACAAAAAGAGTGTAGCCCTTGCCATGGCTGGCGTCACCCCCGGACACCACACCGCCCGTGGAGGAGGGTAGGCACGCCCGTGCACGGGCCACACGCCGGGTGGGGACATGGGAGGTGGGGTGGTCGGGGGGCAGCTCCACCACCGGACCACCCCACGTCCTCTCAGGTCAGGGCCCCGCAGGGCCACCGGTCACTCGTAGACGGCCTTCTGGATGTCAGGGTCTTCGAGGTTGTTCGCGTCGTACCAGTAGAACCCGGAGTCGTAGAACTCGTCGAGCGTCTCGCCCTTGGCGGCATCGACCGCATGGGCGACGGCGTCGTAGCCCATCTGGTAGGGATTCTGGGTGATCGATCCGGCGATGACACCCTCCTTGATCAACTCGATCTGGGGCTTGCCCGAGTCGAAACCGATGACCTTGGTGGTGTCAGTCCGGTCCGCCGTCTTCACCGCCTGCGCGGCCGCCACCGCGCCGTCGTCATCGGTGGCGAACATCCCCACCAGGTCGGGGTGCGCCTGGAGGATCGCAGCGGCCTGCTGCTGGGCGACAGCCTGGTCGGAGTTGTTGTACTGGACCTCGACGACCTCGACATCGGGAGCGTTCTCCTCCAGCCACTCACGGAAGCCGTTCTCCCGGTCCTGACCGGTCTGGGCGGTCTGCGACTGGCAGATGATCGCGACCTTCCCCTTGGCGCCGATGAGCTCCGAGAGCTGCTTCGCCGCCTCGGCGGCGGCGGCCTTGTTGTCGGTGGCCACCGTCGTCACGGGGATGTCCGAGCCCGGGACACCCGAGTCGAAAGCGATCACCGGGATGTTCGCCTCCTGGAACTGCTGGATCGCCGATGCCTGGGCCACGGCATCGAGGGCAGCGAAGACCAATGCGTCGGGGCGACGCACGAGGGCCTGGTTCAGCTGGTCGTTCTGGCGCGGCGTGTCCGTCTCGTTGTCAGGTCCGTTGAAGGACACAGCGACGCCGAGGTCCTTGCCTGCTGCCTCCGAGCCTGACTTGACGGCGGCCCAGAAGGGGCTGGCATAGCCCTTGGCGACGACTGCGATGGAGATGTCACTGCCGGCAGCGTCGCCGGATGCGGCACCCGACTGGGAGCCGCCCCCGCCACAGGCGGAGAGTCCCACGACCGACAGCGACAGTGCCGCGGCCACGGAGAGTGTTCTGGTGAGCCTCATTGTTCCCTCTCTTCGTGCGTCCCGGGAGGACGTGTTCCCCCTGGGGTGTTCTGATGGGTTGGTGGGTGTGACTACTGGTCGCGGCGCCGGACGTCGAGGTAGACGGCCGCGAGGACCACCACTCCCAGGAGGACCTTCTGCCACTGGTCGGGGATGCCCATGAGCACGGCCCCGTTGCGGATGGTCGCGATGAGGATGGCACCGACGACCGAGCCGAAGACCGAGGCCCGGCCGCCGCGCAACGAGGCTCCACCCAGCACGGCCGCGGCGATGGCGTACATCTCGTAGGACTGCCCGACATCGGGCTTGCCGGAGGCGAGACGGGAGGCCATCAGGACACCCGCGAGGCCGGTGAAGGCCCCGGCCAACGCATAGACGCGGAACTTCCAGCGCCGCACGTTGACCCCGGAGAGACGCGTGGCCTCCTCATTGGAGCCCATGGCCAGCGCGTACCGGCCGATGAGGGTCTTGTCGAGGAGGAAGTAGGCGATCGCGGCCGCGATGAGGATCAGGAAGACCGCGTTCGTGAGCCCGAGGGTCCGCCCCTGACCGAGTTCGAGGAACGGACCAAAGTCCGTCAGGGGGATGGCGGTGGTCCCGGACAGGACCATGGCCAGGCCCCAGGCGACGAGCATCATGGCCAGCGTCGCGATCATCGGCTGCATGTTGAGATAGGCGACCATCACACCGTTGGCCGCGCCGAGGAGGGCACCGGAGAGGATGCCGATGAGCACGCCCAGACCGATCGATGCCCACATGGGCCAACCCGCCCCGTGCGCCCAGGTCATGGCCAGCGCCAGGCAGACACCCGTGAAGGCGATGCCGAAACCGGGTGTCAGGTCGATGCCCCCCGTAGCGATGACGAAGGTCAGACCCAGGGCGAGGAGGACGTAGACGGAGGCGTCGAGGAGGAGCGCGGAGAAGTTGTTGATGTCGAAGAAGTAGGGGCTCGCCATGGAGAACACGACGATCAGGATGAGCTCGGAGACGACGACCAGGACCTGGGAGGCGTGGCGACGGTAGAAGGACGTCGCCGCCCTCTTCCGGGCCTGCACGGGCGCGGGCGCCTCAGGCGCCATGGTGGGTGTGGTGGTCACGCTGACTCCTTGTTGATGGTCGGGACCTGGCCGGTGGCCAGGGCCATGATGGCGTTCTGTGTCGCGTCCTCATTGGCGATGATCCCGGTGACGCGCCCCTCGGACATGACGACGACACGCTGGGCGAGCCTGAGGATCTCGGGGATCTCGGAGGAGATGACGATGATGGACTTCCCCTGGGCAGCGAGAGTGTTCAGGAGGTCATAGATCTCGTCCTTGGCACCGACGTCGATGCCCCTGGTGGGTTCGTCGAAGATCAGGATGTCGCAGTCCCGGGCCAGCCACTTCGCCAGGACGACCTTCTGCTGGTTGCCTCCCGAGAGGTTGCGGGCACGCTGTCGCACGCCGGGGGTCTTGACCCGCAACCGGGAGATGAAGTCCGTCGCAGTGCCCTCCGCCCTGGAGTCGTCCACGATCCATGCCCGTGACCACACCCGGTAGGAGGGGAGCGCGGTGTTCTCCACCAGGTCCTTGTCGAGGAGGAGTCCGTACTGCTTGCGGTCCTCGGAGAGGTACGCGATCGAGTTACGGACCGCGTCCTCGGGGCTGCGGATCGTCACCTTGCGCCCCTCCACCTCGACCTCGCCCCCGGTCACCGGGTCGGCGCCGATGAGGGCGCGGGCGACCTCGGTGCGCCCGGCTCCGACGAGGCCCGCGAAACCGAGGATCTCCCCACGGTGCAGGTCGAAGTCGACATCCCGGAGCAGGTGTTTCGTGGACAGTCCGCGCACCGACAGGACGACGTCACTGTCGGGGGCGAGGGGCTCCGGCCGAACGTCCTGCACGAGCTGACGGCCGACCATCCTCTCGATGATGTCCTCCACCGACAGGTCCTCCGCCGCATCGGTGGAGACCCACCGCCCGTCGCGCATGACCGTGATGGTGGTGGAGATCCGCTTGATCTCCTCCATGCGGTGGGAGATGTAGACGACTCCCGTCGAGGGCGAGACGAAGTCCGAGATCACCTGGAACAGTGCCTCGACCTCCCGGTCCGTGAGCGCCGCCGTCGGCTCGTCCATGATGAGGACACTCGACTCGAAGGAAAGCGCCTTCGCGATCTCGACCATCTGCTGGGTGGCGACGGTGAGGTCCCCGACCCGGGCATCCGGGTCGAGGTCGAGACCGATGCGGTCCAGGAGGCTGCGGGTCTCGGCCTGGAGCTTGCGGGCCGAGAGCGTGAACCGGGTGCCCGTCCACGGTTCCCGTCCGAAGAAGATGTTCTCCGCGACCGTGAGGTCCGGCATGAGGTTGAGCTCCTGGTGGATGATCGAGATCCCCCTCCGCTGCGCATCCAGCGGACCGTTGATCTCCACCTCCTCGCCAGCCACGCGGATCGTGCCGGCATCCGGCCTGTGGATGCCACCCAGGACCTTCATCATGGTCGACTTCCCGGCACCGTTCTCCCCGACCAAGGCGTGGACCTCACCCGGGCGCAGGGCGAACTGGGCGTCGTCCAGCGCGAGCACCCCCGGGAACTTCTTCGTCACCCCGACCGCCTCGATCAGGGGCTGCAGATCGACATCGATCGACATCTCACCCCTCCTTCCTGTTGGTTGCTGAGGACATGGACGTCATCCCTCCCTGATCTCCGCCAGATCGACGGTCCTGTGTTCCCGTCGTGATCGCCCCACCGCCACGGCAATGCAGAGGGCCTCGAGGGCGTCCTCGACCGTGCAGCGGCTCGGGCCGTGACCGGCGACGAGGTCGGTGAAGGCGCGCAGCTCACGCCGGTAGCAGTTCTCGAACCGCGCGATGAAGTCGTCCCACGGCGTACCCTCCGGGAAGTCGACCCCCGGTTCACTGCTGACCAGGGGCACCTTCGGCTCCAGTCCCACGGATGCGTTGCCCCGGGACCCGTGGAGCTCCATGCGCACGTCGTACCCCTGACCGTTGTTGCGGGAGGTCTGG
>JBQEKJ010000215.1:0-4254 GCA_052103835.1 Pauljensenia sp. | reverse complement strand
CGGCAGGTGCCCGACGGGACCGTGCTCGAATCGGAATGAGGCGGGGTGCCGGGGTCCGGTCCGTTGACCGGGCTCCGGTCCGCGATCCGAGCCCTGGTCGACAGAGCATGCCCGGGCAGTGAGGCGAGCTCCGGGCTCCTGGGTGTTCGGGCGGTGGGCCGGGCTCCGGGCCATGCGGCGCGCCCGGGTGGTGTGGCGAGCTCCGGGTTGTCGGGCGTGTTCAGGCGGCGGACCGTGCCCCCGGTCCCACGGCACCGTCGGTGTTCACCCCTGGGGTCGGCCCGCTGCCTGCACGGCGATGGCCGAGGTCGCGGTGATCACCGCGTTCATGGCCCGTGTGACGGCCTCACCTGCGGCTTCCGCCCCCCCAGTGCGCCTCCGCCAACTCCCGCGCGCGGGCGAACACGGGACCGGTCCAGGGAATCTCCGGGTCGAACTGGGGCAGGGTCCCGCTGGCGTGGATGAGGGCCGCCAGCGCCTCACTGCGTGCGACGACGGGGCTGAAGGTACCCGCGTCATTCGGGTCGAGGCCACCCGTATCGACAGCACCGGGATTGACGCCACCGGGATCGACGGCTCCCGGACCGACGACACCGGGGTCGCCGGCAGGCGTGGGGGTGTCCGCCCCCGCGACGTCGACCCCGCCCTCGTGCCCGGGGACGAGGGCGCCGCGCACCCCTTCCAGGAGGATCGGCCTGCGGCCGGTGCCACCTTCGACCAGAGAGATCACGGGGAACAGTCCGAGGATCTTCTTCCTGCGTTCCTGCAGGTCTCCGCGGGCAATGAGTCGATCCAGCAGTCGCCCTCGGAGCGTCGGGCCAAGGGCAGGGAGGATGGTCTGGACGTCGCGGGGCTCAGCACCGACGTAGTGCCAGGCTTCCAGGAGCACGGGGTCGATGGGTGGGTGGTCGGGGTTGGCCTGGACGCGGGTGACACCGCGGTGGGTGTCCGCCGCGACATGTCCGCCCAGTGCCAACTCCGCCAGGAGCGCGCCGGCCAGGACGTAGAAGAGTGTGCCCTCCCCCGCGATGGTGCCGGAGGCGGGTTGGAAGAGGAGCAGCAGGAGATCCTCCGCCAGGGTGGCTTCGGGTGCGGGCGGGTCCTGAGGGTCCGGCGCACCGGCCGGTGGATCGGGGGGTGTCGGCATGGAAGGTCTCCTTCACGAGGTGTCGCCCACTACCTGCGTGGCGACAGAGTGTGCGGTGGGGGTGGTGCGGTCGTAGCGGAGGTCGCGGGCTTGGTGGCGGTTGCGGTTGTGGCGGAAGTCTCGGGCTTGGTTGCGGTTGTGGTCGTTGCAGAGGTCGCGCGGGCTTGGTGGCGGTCGTGGTGGAGAGGGAGCTCAGTGCTCCGCATCCAGGATCAGCTGCAGGAACGCCAGGTCCAGCCAGCGTCCGAACTTCCAGCCCACCTGCTCCAACAGGCCGACTCGGGCGAAGCCGAGCTTCTCGTGGAGGTGGATGGAGGCGCTGTTCCCGGCCTCGATACCCGCCACCATCACGTGGACATGGGCATTGCGGGCCCTGCGGATCAGGGCCGTCATCAGGGCCTCGCCGATGCCTGCCCGGCGATGGTCGCCACTGACGTAGACGCTGTGCTCCACGGTGTGGCGGTAGCCCTCCCACGCGCGCCAGTCACCATAGGTCGCATATCCGAGGACCTCCTCCGCGGCGTCGACCGCCACGAGGACGGGACGGCCGTCCTCCTGGTGGGAGGCGATCCACGCTGCGCGGTTCGAGGCATCCACCGTGGTCTCATTCCACACTGCCGTCGTGTTCTCCACGGCGTCGTTGTAGATCGCGGCAATGCCCCCGGCATCACCGAGCCGTGCATCCCGGATCCTCACAGTGGGCCACTCCTCAGTCACGGCGCAGATCCTGCGCCAGCATGACCAGGATGCCACTGGGTCCGCGCAGATAGGTGAGCTTGTAGATGTCCCCGTAGGTGGCCACCCCGCGAAGCGGATGGCATCCGTGTTCTGCTGCGATGGCCAGTGCCCGGTCGATGTCGTCCACGGAGAAGGCCACGCGGTGCATGCCGATCTCATTGGGCCGGGTGGGTGCGGTCTCGATCGCCTCGGGGTGGATGTACTCGAAGAACTCCAGTTGGCCCGACCCGTCGGGGGTGCGCAGCACGGCAATGCGGGCATGGTTGCCGTCCAGTCCTACGGCTGTGTCGGCCCACTGTCCACTCACCGTGTCGCGCCCGACGAGTTCCAAGCCGAGATCGGTGAAGAAGGCGATGGCCTGCTCCAGGTCCCGCACCGCGATGCCCACGTTCTCCATGTGGATGGCCATGTGTGGATCCTATGGGTGGGGGTTTGGGCCCGCGCGGCGGACTTTGACGCGGAGCTTGAGACGGTGCATGGAACTGGGAGCACTTCTCCTCCCGGTCGGATGCCCGGGGACCAACAGATGAGCATCCGTCCTCGGCGCCACGCCCCACCCGGCGGAAAGATGCCCCGGGTGGGCACCATCGCCCCGCGCGGTGCACTCCCCCACCCACGGGGTGGGCACCCTCAGGGGGTGGTGCCGACATTGGCCTCGACCCAGTCGCGCAGGTGCTTGAGGGGTTCGGCGGCACCGCGGCCCAGGGGCGTGAGCTCGTACTCGACGCGTGGCGGGACCTCGTGGTAGACGGTGCGGGTGACCAGTCCGTACGCCTCCAGACGTCTGAGGGTCTGGGACAGGACCTTGGGGCTGATGCCCCCCAGGCGACGTCGCAGTTGCCCGTTGCGTCGGGGCCCGTCCTCCAACGCCCCGATCGCCAGGGCGCTCCACTTGTTCGCCAGCAGGTCCAGCATGTCGCGGCAGGGGCACAGAGCTGCATAGACGTCATTGCGCCCGCAGTCGTGGTCGGTTTCCTCCATGCCCTCATGGTACCCATCGGGTACCAGGTGACCCTTGACGGTCACCAGGGGCTGGGGAGCATCGTGGGGGCCATGACACGGACGACGACACCAGCAATCGGGTACACGACCAACCTGCCCACCAGCGATCCGCGGGCCCTCATCGAGCGTGAGCTTCCCGTTCCCGGGCTCGGACCCCGTGATCTCCTCGTGGAGGTCCAGGCCGTCTCGGTCAATCCGGTCGATGTGAAGGAACGCGCGGCAGCCCCCAGCGGCGGATTCCGCGTGCTCGGCTTCGACGCCGCCGGGACCGTCCTGGAGGTCGGGTCCGCGGTGACGCTCTTCTCCCCCGGTCAGGAGGTGTTCTACGCGGGCAGCATCGAGCGGCCGGGCACCGATCAGCGTCTCCACGTCGTGGATGAGCGCTTGGTCGGCGACGGGCCCACACAGTGGGCTTCGCCGAGGCGGCGTCCCTGCCCCTGACGGCGATCACCGCCTGGGAGAGCCTCTTCGAGAGGCTGCGCCTGGATGCGCAGTCCGTGGGCACCCTCCTGGTGGTCGGGGCGACCGGTGGCGTCGGGTCAATCATGCTCCAGCTGGCCGAAGCGCTCCTTCCCGGGGTCACCGTGATCGCCACGGCCTCCGATCAGGAGCGTGCGGCGTGGGTGCACGGGCTGGGCGCGGAGCACGTCGTCAACCACCACCAGGACCTGGCGCCTCAGGTGCGCCGGATCGCGCCACTGGGGGTGGATTGGCTCTTCACCGCCCACTCTGAGGGGCAGGTGGAGACCTATGCGCAGATCGTTGCCCCCTTCGGGCACATCGTGGCCATCGACGACGGGCCCCGCGACGTCTCGCCCCTGAAGGCCCGCAGCATCGCCTGGCACTGGGAACTGATGTTCACCCGCGGGTTGTGTCACACGCCCGACATGGTCGAGCAGCACCGTGTCCTCGACGCCGTGGCCGCCCTCGTGGATGACGGTCGCATCCACCCGGCCGTCACCACGGTCCTGGAGCCCATCTCCGCCCAGACCCTGCGCGAGGCCCACTCGATCGTGGAGGGCGGACGCACGCTGGGCAAGGTGGTCCTGCGCGGCTGGGAGTAGACGGGGGCGAACCGGCGTCCTGCTGGGAGTGGACGAGGGCGAACCGGCTTCCTGCTGGGTCTGTGGGGCGACGCCCGTTGGCCGCATGTGCAACACAGCGCGGCAGGTCGGCCCACCGGGGGATGATCGACACGGCTTCCCCGCGGGTCGCTCCGCCACCGTTCCACATCCGTGGCCGGTACGTCTCCGCCGGGGCTCTGTCTCCCGCACCTTTCTGTCTCCGTCGCCGTGCTCCCCCTGCATCATCTCGTCTCGGTCCGGGGTTCCGGAGCCGCGGCGCTAGCATCGGGGACCATGGCTGAG
>JBQEKJ010000214.1:4045-4263 GCA_052103835.1 Pauljensenia sp. | reverse complement strand
GTCCTCCACCGAGACCACACGCCACGGGTCCCGCGACATGGCCACCTCCACCCGGCGCGCCTCCCCACCGGAGACGTCACGGCACCGACCGGCAGCGCACCGCCGGTGCGGGAGCTGTGTCAGCGAGGTCACGAAGTACACCCGCTCCTCCCCACAGGTGGCCCCCTCCACCGGTCCGACCTCCGTGCCCAGCCCGTGGACAGTGGTCCCGGACGCCG
>JBQEKJ010000214.1:0-4035 GCA_052103835.1 Pauljensenia sp. | reverse complement strand
ATCCTCGTCCGCCGACTCCACGGCGGCGTCGCGCGCGGCCACCAGGGAGGTGAAGGCGTCCCGGACCTCTGCATCCGACGGACACGGGTCCACGACCCCCCTCCCGGAGACCGCCCCCGCATCCGCGGTCGAGAGGAACGCCCGCAGCGGCAGTGCCCCCATTGCCAGGCCCGCCGCCAGCAGGACCAGCACGCTCCCGAGCACACGCCCGCGTCCACGCGGACGCCGGTGCCGCGGCGGCGCGTCGCGCCTGCGCGTCTCCTCCGACAGGCCGACACTCCGCAGGATCGCACTCCCGACCTCGTCCGGACCCACGGGGACCGGGGGGTGGGCCGCGAGGTCCGGGACACCCGCCAGCGACGGCCCGCGCGCCACGGAACCGTCTTGCCGGGCCACGGGAGCGAGCCCCAGGGCAGCAGAGATGCGTCCCAGTGACTCCAGGTCCCCCTGGGGCCCCGGGGTACCGGGCTCCCACCCGGGAGTCCCCTCCTCGCCCTCGCTCCCGTCCACCACGTCGACGAGGACGGCGGAGCCGTCAGGTCGGACGATCACATTGGCCGGGGAGACGTCGCCGTGGACCAGTCCCGCAGCGTGGAGGTCCTCCAGACCTCGCCCGAGGCCCTCGACGACCAGCCCTCGCTGCCCGCGTGTGCGCAGGGCACCGATCGCCATGAGGGCTTCCAGGGTGTCGCCCTCCACCCTTTCCATGACGATGGCCCATCGTCCGTCCTCGTGCCGCGCGACATCGAGCAGGGCGACCACGTGGGGAGAGGTGATGCGTGCCCAACCGCGCCACCGTGCCTCCAGCGCGACACCCACCTCGGGGGCACGCAGGGTGACCAGGACGTGCTGGCCGTTCGTCCCGGTCGCGTGCCACAGCGGACCGCCGGCGGCCATGAAGGCCAATGATGTCAGCTGGTATCCGTTGATCTCCATTCACACAGGTTGGTGCATCCAGCACCTCCCGGCAAGGCCCCACGGGAATCTGTGGACGCAGCGACGTGTGAGGAGCTTCGCGCCCACCCCGGGACGCCCAGGACCCGCCGACACCCCGCATCAGCTAGCATCGACAGGTCCGCCGCTCACCCGGCGGGCCGCCCGCATGCTCCGAGACGATTGAGAGCCGGACCCTTGCGGGCACCTCGACCCGGAGCACTCCCGTGCATTCCTCACCCTTCCGCGCACTTGCGCACTACCGGACCCTCCCCACCCTCATCGGTCGGCGGTCGATGGCCGTCGCATTCCTGGCACGTGCCCCGTATGCCATGGTTCCCCTGGGGGCCATGACCGCCTTCACCGCCTCGACGGGTTCCGTTGCCCAGGGCGGTCTGGCCACGGGCATCACCTCGATCTCGACCGCCGTGGCCTCGCCCCTCATCGGGAGGTGGGCCGACCGACGCGGACAACGCTGGGTACTGCTGGCACTGACCCCCCTCAACGCGCTGGCACTGGGGGCAATGTTCCTCGCTGCAGTGCAGGGGTGGTCGGGCGCGGCGATGTGGGTCGCATGTCTGGCAGCGGGCGCCACCTGCCTGCCCATCGGTTCCTTCACCCGGGCACGATGGGTGGCGCGCACCTCTGGGCCCCGTGAGCTCGGCGCCGCCTTCTCATATGAGTCCATGGCCGACGAACTCGTCTTCGTCCTGGGTCCCGCCCTCGTCGGCATCGCTGCCTCCGCGGCCGCCCCCGCGGCCCCCCTCGCATTGGCCGTGGCGCTGGTGATCTGCGCGGGCATCCCCTTCGCACTCTCCGCCCCCGACAACCTGACGGATGCGCCCGCATCCCCCACGGGGGCAGGCCCGGGCGCCCTCCCACGGCCCCGCATCACCTCGGTGCTCGCAGCCGTCACTCCCGCCATCATCGTCATGATCTGCATCGGCGCCTTCTTCGGGTCCGTGCAGGCCGGGACGACGGAGCGCGCCGAGATCCTCGGCGCCCCGGGCAGCGCCGGCCTGGTCTACGCCCTCATGGGGCTGGGCTCAGGTGTGATGGCACTGATGGTGGTCCTGGTCCCCGAGAGCATCGGCCTGCCCGCACGGGTGGGCGCCGGTGGGCTCGGCATGGGAGTACTCATGACCGTGGTCATGCTCCAGGACTCGTTGACGACCACCGCCCTCGCGCTGTTGGCAGCCGGCCTGTTCGTCGGACCGACGATGGTCACGGCGTTCTCCCTCACCGAACGTCTCTCACCCGCGGGCGGCATCTCCGTGGCGATGACCTCCATGCAGTCCTCGGTGACCATCGGCGTCTCCCTGGGATCCTCCGTGGGCGGCCTCCTGGCCGTGGCCCGGGGTCCCGAGGGGGCCTTCGGATTGGCCATCGCCGTGTCCGCCTGCATCAGTGTGTGCGGCATCGCCGTGTTCCTCGCGGGAAGACGGCGTTCGCGTACCGTGAAGTGACGCCGGTTGGGTAGCATGGAGGTCCTATGGCTGAGAAGACGAAGGCACCCACAGAGAAGAAGAGGCGCTGGTACAGGAACCTGGCCGACGCCTACCGCATCACGCAGCGCACCTATCCCTGGATCGGGTGGGCACTCGGCGGCATCGCCGTGGTGGTCATCGCCGTCTCCGTGCTGGTCGCCCTCCTCACCCACGCGAACTTCGTCCTGTGGGTCCTCACCGGCGTGATGCTGTCCGTCCTGCTGGGGATGGTGCTCCTGTCCACCTTGGTGCGCCGCGCCATGTATGCCCAGATCGATGGCACCGCAGGGGCCGTCTACGCGGTGATCAGCCAGATCAAGCGTGGTTGGATCGTCGCTGAGCAGCCCATCGCCGCCAACCGTGAGCAGGACGTCATCTGGCGCCTCATCGGGCGTCCCGGTGTCGTCTTCATCTCCGAGGGACCGTCCTCCCGCGTGCGACCCCTGCTCGCGGCGGAGCGCAAGCGCGTCAACCGGGTGGCACAGAACGTGCCCGTCATCCTCATCCAGTCCGGCCACGAGGACGGACAGGTCCCCCTGGGCAGGATCGAACGTCTCCTCAAGAAGCAGAAGAACGTGCTCACCAAGGAGGAGGTGCCCGCCATCTCCCAGCGACTCAATGCCCTCCAGTCGATGGGCCTGCCGATCCCCAAGGGGATCGATCCCACCAAGGCCCGTCCCAGTCGCCGGGCCATGCGGGGACGCTGAGCCCTCCCACACGCGCACGCCTCTTGACGCCCGTCCCCGTTCGGGGACGGGCGTCCTCCGTCGGATCGTGAGACACCAAGTCGCATATTATGCGCTCAAGTGCATACTCTGTGGGTACACATTCTCTCCGAGGAGCATTCCATGCGCAGACTTCCCTCCGTCCTCGCCCTGACGGCCGTCGCCACCCTGGCGCTCGCCGGATGCAGCGACCCAGACAACTCCGGTGACCAGTCGGCCTCCGGTGCCGACCAGTCCGGCACCTCCGACTCCACAGCGGCGGACGGCGTCACCCCCTTCGACACCACCACTCTCTCCGCGGTCCCCGAGGTCGAGGCGCTGGTGCCCCAGGCCGTCAAGGACCGCGGCGTCCTGCGCAACGGCGCATCCACCGACTACGCTCCCGGAGAGTTCCGCGCATCCGACGGCCAGACCCCGGTGGGCTATGACATCGACCTGGTCAAGGCGCTCGCCGCCGTCATGGGTCTTGACGAGGGCACGACAACCCATGCCGAGTTCCCCACCATCATCCCCGCCCTGGGCACGAAGTTCGACGTCGGTGCCTCCTCCTTCACCATCACCGCGGAACGCCTCGAGCAGGTCAACATGGTGTCCTACGTCCAGGTCGGTTCCTCCTATGCCGTGGCGGCAGGCAACCCCAAGGACTTCGACCCCACGGATCCCTGCGGTGCGATCATCGGCGTCCAGAACGGCACCTACCAGCAGGAATACGTCCAGACACTGTCCGAGCAGTGCACCAGTGACGGCAAGGACGCCATCACCGTCATGCCCCTGGACCTCCAGACCGACGTCTCCACCAAGGTGATCGGCGGGCAGTACGACGCCACGTTCGCGGACTCCACCGTCATCGGCTACACCGTCGAGCTCGCGAAGGGCCAGCTGGAGCAGAT
>JBQEKJ010000213.1:0-4270 GCA_052103835.1 Pauljensenia sp. | reverse complement strand
CAGCGCCGGGTCCTCAAGGAGTTGGAGGTGCCCGGCTGGGATGCGGACGAGTACGTCGAGGAGCGCCAGTGGGTGACGGCCCGCGACGGGCACACCCGCATCCCCGTGTCCCTGGTGCACCGCCGTGGTGTGGAGGCCGACGGGACCGCGCCGGGGTGGATCTATGGTTACGGGTCCTACGAGGTGTCCGTCGACCCGTTCTTCTCCGTCATGCGGCTGCCCCTGCTGGAGCGCGGCGTCGTCTACGCCATCGCCCACGTGCGCGGCGGCGGTGAGATGGGCCGGGCCTGGTACGAGGACGGGAAGCTGGAGCGCAAGCCCCACACCTTCACCGACTTCGTGGACGTGGCTCACTGGATGGTCTCCTCAGGGTGGGTGGCCCAGGGTCGTCTCGCTGCCGAGGGGCGTTCCGCAGGTGGTCTGCTCATGGGGGCCGTGACGAACCTGGATCCCTCCGCCTTCCGGGTCGTGCTGGCAGGGGTGCCCTTCGTGGATGCCCTCACCACGATCCTCGACCCCTCCCTGCCCCTGACCGTGGGTGAGTGGGAGGAGTGGGGCAACCCCATCGAGTCGGAGGAGATCTACCGGGTGATGCGCTCCTACAGCCCGTACGAGAACGTCCGTGACGGTGTGGAGTACCCGGCTGTCTTCGCCTCGACCTCGCTGAACGACACGCGGGTGTTCTTCGTGGAGCCCACCAAGTGGGTCCAGCGACTGCGCGAGGCCGCCACGAACGACCCGGTCTCGCGTCCCATCGTGCTGCGCACGCAGATGGTCGCGGGCCACGCGGGCAGGTCCGGGCGATACGGAGCCTGGGACTCCCGGGCGGAGGAGTTCGCGTTCGCACTGGGACAGCTGGGGGTCCGGGACTGATCTACTGTCCGTGCGGGGCGCCCGCCCACGGGTTCCCGCGCGGGTGGGGCCGGGTGCCCGAGTTAGTGCAGCCGACTGATGGGGTGGGGGGTGCGGGGGGGCAAGATGCGGGTTCCCGGGCGGGTGGGGCCGGGTGTCCGGGGATGCCTGCAGACTCACGCGCATCCCTGTGCAGCGCGGGCCCGGCGCGGACCCGGACGTCGCGGCACCGAGCGACACCCCGGCTCAGAGGCACAACCCCCGGGGCAGAGGAATGGTCCGGGCACCCGCCCGCGCCCGGACCACGTTCCAGTGGTGAACCCACCGCCTCGGGGATCACCGGTGCCCACACTAGGTCCACCCCACTGCAGCGTCGATGTCTCATTTCCTGTACTGGTCGGTACCGGCCCGGCCCGTGTGCGCTGCCTGCGGCTGTGCATGCCATCCCGGATCGGGGGAGAGCCGCGAACCGCTCGTGACCACCCCCCACCGCAGGCGTCGACCAGGCCCGGCCAACCGCACCCCACCCCGCCGCACCGGACCGGGCGCGCATCGACACCGAGGTCAGTCCTGGGAGATGGCTCCGTCGGCCGACAGCGTGAGGTGTGTCCCCTCAGCGACGAGGGTCGCCGCGACCCGGCGTCCCGGGGGAAGTCTGCGCACCACGACGCGGCCGGTCTCCGTCCCCTCCAGCAGCCGTGCGGCCTCTGCCACCAGGGCACCCTCCAGGACTTCTCCCACCGGGGACTCCGGGCCGTCATCGAGGAGGACCACGTCGACGCCCCTCCCCCGCGCGGCTCGGGCGGCGGGGACCACCCGGGTCCCCGTGAAGCAGGGCGCGCGGATCTCGTCGCGGAGCTCGGCCTCCAGCAGGCGCGCGCGGGTGCGCAGTGCGGGGACCAGGTCCGCCCCGGACGCGACAGCACCCAGGAGTGGCAGGGCGCGGTCCGCCACGGATGCCAACGCCCCGTCCTGGAGGCGGCGAACCTCCTCCTGGGCACGCTGCTCCGCGACGAGCTCGATCTGGCGGCGTTCGTCGGCGGCAATGGTCTCGGCCACCCTGCCGGACCAGGTCGCCACGAGGTCCCACAGCGCGATCGTCGCCATGTGTCCCACCGTCATCGACGCGGCGAGGATGAGGGGGCGACCGGTGATCAGGACCCACACCACAGTCGTCGCGACCAGCAGCACCCACCCCGCCCACGCGGCGTACCTCCGCTCGCGCATGATGAGCCCCCAGCACAGCATCGTCGCCGAGCCGAGTGTCCACGCGGCGTACCCGGGCCATCCCGGCGTCGGGATGACGAGGAGCACCGCCATGTTGCTGGCTCCGATGACGAGCGGCGCACTCACCGCCACCCAGCGGGGCAGCCTGGCTCCCGGCCAGTCCCACAGCAGGAGCACCCCCACCGCGCCCTGGGCCACGAGGGCGAGGACGGCGGGAGCCAGTTGCGTGTAGACCTGCGTGTTGGCCACGAGGAGGAAGACGTGGGCGAGCAGGGCACAGGCACCCACGACCCGAGCGGGAAGTGTCTGCATGGAGGAGGACACGCTCACGCCCCAGGGAAGCTCCACCTCCCGGCGGCCCACCGCTGCACCCTCTCTCCGACGTGCACCGCCTCGTGGCACCCTCCCCGTCCGCGCCACGGGCTCCCCTCCGCCCGCACCTGTCCCGCCCGAAGCGGAGCCGTGCGCAACGCTCGCGGGCGCGACAGTCCCGGGCGCGGCAGTCCCGCCCTCGGCCGCTCGCGGGCTCGCACCTCCGAGGGTGCCCCCGATGCCCTCCGGGGGACGGCGCCAGACGAGCTCCACCCGGGTTCCCCGCACGGCACCCGGTTCGACACGGGCGCTGCCCCCGGCCTCCTCCATGCGCCTGATGATCGAGTGGGGGATCCCGTGGCGCCCGGTGGGTACCTCGCGGGGATCGAACCCTCGCCCGTCGTCGGCGACGGCGACGCTGACTCCCGCCCCGTCCGAGACCAGTGCGACACTGCGACCCACACGGAGGCAGGGATCCTGTCCACCCGCGTGACGCAGGGAGTTCGTCAACGCCTCGCCCACGGCGTCGAGGACCGCACAACCCAGTTCGGGTGGGAGGGCATGGTCCACCCCGACCGACACCGCGATGCTGACCTCCGGACACACCATCCGCGAGCGCCTCGCGATCGTGTCGAAGAGGGTCGCCGAGGTGGCGACATCGTCACCGGCGACACTCCCCTCCAGGGACAGGACGGCAAGTCGGGCGGCGGATCTCAGACGGGTGTCGTCCTCGAGCCCGTTGGCGAGGGGGACGAGGGCGGACAGCACGTGGTCGTGGACGAAGTCGTTCATCCTCCTGCGTGCGCGGTTGCGGGCGCTCGCGATGCGTGTGGTGGCTTCCTGGCCCTCCCGGACCTGGTGGGCCACGTCGAGGCGCCGGGCCTGGTCGAGGACCCATGTGGCTGCGGCGAGGAACAGCAGGTTGAAGGCGAGCAGGAAGATCGGTGCCTGTGCCATGTCCAGACCGGGCTCAGCCCCGGTGCGCACCAGGAAGAGGACGGACAGTGGGGCCAGGGCGACCGCGTAGCCGAACCTGGCCCTGCGGGGGAGCACCAGGGGAGAGGCCACGACCACCGGGGTGCTGGAGGAGACGATGAAGTCCTGGTCGGGCGCGAGGGCCGGAGCCGTCGGCGTCAGGCCCTGGGCGGGGAAGGGGACAACTGCCAGCAGCAACGGGTACCAGAGGATGAGGAGCGCGAGCAGGGTGTGCCAGGTCCGGTCCGCAGGTCCGATGGGGACGTCTGAGGTGGCGCGGTCCACCGGTGAGGCACCGCGGCGGGAGGGGATCGCGACGGCGGCCACCAGGAGTCCGGCGGCGATGGGCAGTCCGACCAGTGGGGCCAGTCGGAGGAAGCCGGGCGCGGCGGGCCCCACGGCCAAGCGGGCGAGGATGACGGGAACGCTGAGCAGATCGGTGGTCAACGCCGCCAAGGCCGCGATGACCGCGATGATCCGGTGCAGGCGCACCGAGTAGGGACCCGGGATGGAGCGTTCGAGCAACCCGCCTGGTCTGCTCCGGTCCGACACCTGCGTGCCGACGCGTCCCTCTGCGGCCATGTCAACCTCCTCCCGGCCTGCCACCTACACGACAGCCACCCTGACACCCAGGTCCAGTCTGCCCGGTGGTCGGCAGGCGGCGCGCCGTCGTCCCCCCGGTACTCCCCATCCGTCCGGATCATGAAAAGCTCGTTCCCGAGACGCTTGGCGAGGGAGACTGGGGACAGCCCCGGCCGGGGCACGGGAGGAGAGTCGGGTCGTGACTGATGAGTCCGGGTGCCACGAACCCCTGTCCGTCGTGGGCCGCGCCGACCACGAGAGACTAGCACGCCGATTCTCCCACGCCCTGAAGGTCGCCGCGCGCAACTCATGCGGGCGGCAT
>JBQEKJ010000212.1:0-4301 GCA_052103835.1 Pauljensenia sp. | reverse complement strand
CCTCGACGACCTGGTGCGCATCCTCGACGAGGGCGGCTACCGCAGTCTCGCCCTCGTCCACGGGGAGGTGGGGCTCGGCAAGGCGCGCCCCTTCCCGCCGGACCTGGAGAAGTCCGGCATCGAGGTCCTCGACCTCCCCTTCGGGGGTGAGTGCACCCTCGCGGAGTCCGAGCGCATCGCGGACCTGCTGGTGAAGGGCGATCTCCACGCCGTGCTGGCAGTGGGGGGCGGCAAGGTCCTGGACACCGCGAAGGCGGCGGCACTGCGGGCCGGGGATCTACCGCTCATCCTCGTGCCGACCCTGGCCTCGAACTGCGCACCCTGGGCCTGCCTGAGCGTCATGTACGAGGCGGACGGCACACCGATCGGCCACGAGATCCACCCCACCCAGGCCAAGGCGCTGCTCGTCGAGCCGC
Source organism: Pauljensenia sp. (assembly GCA_052103835.1). GTDB lineage: Bacteria > Actinomycetota > Actinomycetes > Actinomycetales > Actinomycetaceae > Pauljensenia. Next base: position 3,885 of record JBQEKJ010000212.1, on the reverse strand, counting down.
GCATCCTGCTGGACTCGCCCCTGGAGACCCTCCGGGCGGGCATCGGGGACACCCTCGCCAAGTGGTACGAGTGCGTGGGTGGCCTGGAGGCCGCCCCCGCCTCGGACCTGTGCGTGGGCCTGGCCGCCCACGCCGCGCGACAGTGCCGTGACGTGCTCCTGGCAGACGGCGCCCAGGCCCTGGCCGACATGGATGCAGGCACCGACAGCGAGCAGTGGAGGCGCGTGGTCCAGGTGGTCATCATGACGGCTGGGCTGGTCGGCAGTTTCGGGGGTTCCTTCGGACGGGCGACAGGAGCACATGCCGTCCACGACGGGATCTCGGTACTGGCCTCGCAGGCGCAGACACCCCACGGCACGAAGGTTGCCTACGGGACCCTGGTCCAGCTCTCCCTGGAGGGCCGGTGGGAGGAGGTCGACGACCTCGACGCCGTCCACGACGCGCTGGGCCTTCCCTGCACTCTGGGGGACCTGGGGGTCACCGAGGAGCGCAGCGAGGCCGTGCGCACCATCGCCCACGTTGCCACTCTGGCCGGCAAGACCATCCACAACCTTCCCTTCTCTGTCACCGCCCGTGACGTCGAACGCGCCATCGAGGCGCTCGAAGACCACGAGTCGGCGCGTCGGAGGGACCACATGAGGACACCGATCCACACAGGAGGACACACCAATGGCTGATGTCGAGAGCTTCGCACTGGACCACACGCGGGTGAAGGCGCCCTACCTGCGACTGATCGCGCGGGAGGAGGGCGCGCGGGGGGACACGATCTCGAATTTCGACCTCCGGCTGGTCCAGCCCAACCAGAACGCCATCCCCACGGCCGGGCTGCACACGATCGAGCACCTTCTGGCCTCCCTGCTGCGCGACCGCCTGGACGGTGTGATCGACTGCTCGCCCTTCGGCTGCCGCACGGGCTTCCACCTCATCACCTGGGGAGCCCCCGAGGTCGAGGACGTGGTGCGCGCCCTCACGGAGTCCCTGCGGGCCATCGCCGAGGACATCACCTGGAACGAGGTCCCGGCCACCGACGCGCTGAGCTGCGGGAACTACCGTGACCACAGCCTCTTCTCCGCCCGGGAGTGGGCGCGCACCGTCCTGGACCAGGGGATCAGCACCGACGCCTTTGAGCGCGTGCTGCTGGAGGCGTGAGCATGAGCCTCGGGGAGGGCGGGAACACCTCGTTCACCCGCCCCTTCGCCTCCCTGGAGGGTGAGGTCGTCCTGATCACCGGTGCCCGGCAGGGCATCGGCGCAGGCGTGCGCGATGCCTTCGTCGCCGTGGGCGCCCGGGTCGTGGGCGCCGACCTCGCATGGTCGGACCCACGTCCCACGGCTGATCCCGCGGGGTACTGGCGGGCCCAAGTCGACGTCTCCGACGAGGAGTCCGTCGAGGCCCTTGCCGATGCCGTCGAGGAGGAACTCGGCACGATCGGCGTGGTGGTCAACTGCGCGGGCCTGTCCACCATGGCCCGGGTGGTCGACACCCCGGTGGGGGACTGGGACCTCGACGAGCGGGTCAATGCCCGCGGTTCCTTCCTTGTCGCCCGGGCGGTGGCGCGCAGGCTGGAGGCAGCCGGGCGAGGTGGACGCATCATCCTGGTCGCCTCCCAGGCCGCGAAGAACGGCTACCGCTGCATGGGCGCCTACGTCGCCTCCAAACACGCCGTCCTCGGTCTGACCCGCACCCTGGCCATCGAGGAGGCGCACCTGGGGATCACCGTCAACGCCGTGTGCCCCGGGATCATCGAGACCCCCATGAAGCACCGCGAACGGGTGGAAGGCGGACACCTGCGGGGGATGACGGCGCAGGAGGTCGAGGCCGAGGACAACTCCCAGGTCCCCCTGGGACGCACCGGGACACCCCAGGACGTGGCGGGAGTGTGCCTGTTCCTGGCGTCGGACCTGGCGTCCTACATGACGGGTCAGGGAATCAACGTCACCGGCGGGATGACCATGCACTGAGACAGGTCGGTGGGAGGCGGGGTCCGAAGACCCCTCCTCCCACCGTGCCTGCGCCCCTCGCGCGCCTCCCACCGTGCCCCCTCCCCAAGGGACGGGGTAATGGTGCCCGCGCCCAAGGGACGGGGCACGGTGGTGCCTGCCCGGCCCCGGGCGGATCTCAGACCCGACCGGAAGCCAGGGCCTCCTTGAGGCGCACGCGCGGTCCGACATTGAGCAGCGAACGCCGGTAGATCCGTGCCGCCACCGCGATGGCCAGGGTGGCGGACAGCGCCAGGACACCCAGTGACAGCAGGGGCTCCCACCAGGCGGCGTCCCCGACGAAGAGACGCACCGGCATCGCCACGGGAGCGGAGAAGGGGAAGTAGGAGGCGATGGTCATGACCAGGGCATTCTCGGGGAAGAGGATCACGACGAAGTAGGGCATCATCGTCAGCATCATGGCGGGCATCAGCACGTTCCCGGAGTCCTCGATGCGCGAGACCAGGGAGGCGCTCGCGGCGAAGATCGCGGCCAGGAGCACGAACCCGACGATGAAGAAGAGGATGAACCACAGCAGGGGGGCCCCCAGCAGGGACAACAGCTCGTCCTGTCCCGTGAGCATCAACCCGATGACGGACACGGCGGCGATGGCCGCCGTCTGACCGAGAGCCAGGGCACTGTTGCCCAGGATCTTCCCCGCCAGCAGCGCGCGGGCGGGAACCGCAGCCAGGAGGATCTCCACGGTTCGCGTCTGCTTCTCCACGATGGTGTTGTTCGCGATCGTCGCCCCGAAGCCCACTGCCGACATCATGAACACGCCGCCCAGAAGCGCCGAGACCAGGTAGCGCACGCCGTCACCGGTGGGCGCGGGGTTGAGCACGTCCACGGGCGGTGCGACCGTGAAGGCGCTGACCACCGCGGAGGGCTCGGAGTCCAGGCCCACGACCCGGATCCCCAGTGGCGAAGTGCCGGTGGTGTCGGGTACGACGGCAGCATCTGCACGTCCCTCCTCCACAGCCGCGCGGGCGGCGTCCTCGTTCGCGACGTCCACGGGGGTGAGTCCGGCGTCGGCGCCCAGACCCGCCAGGATGGATGCCGTCTGCGGGGTGACGGCCACAGGGACCGGGTCGGAGTCCCGACCGGAGAAGATGCCCCCGGCCACGATCCCGGCGAGCACCGCCACCAGCAGGATGGCCGTGGAGATGACGAAGGACTTCGTGCGGACCTGGGCGAGGATCTCGCGGGAGGCGACCAGGCCGGTCGCGCCCCAGAAGGACTGGGTGGGTGGGGTGCTCATGCTGCGTCCTCCTGGGTGTGGGAGCGTCGGGTGCGCGCAGCCGGGTCACCGGGTGCACGGGAATCGCCACCTTGGTCCTGCCCGGTCTCCTCATCTGTGATGACGTCGCGGAAGATCTCGGTGAGGCGGGGGGCCTCGGGGGTGAAGGCGTGAACGGTGCCGCGGTCCATGGCCGTGCGCAGGACGACTTGGGCGACCTCTGCGGCGTCCGCCGTACCGGGGGAGGCGGGCTCGAAGAGCGCGTCATTGCCGGACAGCTCCGTGACAACGATGCCGGGCACCTCCCGCAGCCAGCCGAGGTCCTGCCCGGCACACAGACGGAAGCGCCTGGAGGAGTGCTGGGCGCGGAGGTCTGAGATGGTTCCCGCTGCTCGCACCGATCCGCCGGCGATGATCACCAGGTCGTCGCACAGGCGTTCCACCACGTCGAGCTGGTGGGAGGAGAGCAGGACGGGGATGCCGCGCGCCGCGCGCTCGGAGAGGACGGAGACGATCGTGTCCACGGCCATCGGGTCGAGCCCGGAGAAGGGCTCGTCGAGCACCAGGGCGATGGGGTCGTGGACCAGGGAGACCGCCACCTGGACGCGCTGCTGGTTGCCCAGGGAGAGCTTCTCGATGGGATCCTTGACCCTCTCGGTCAGACCCAGG
>JBQEKJ010000211.1:0-4343 GCA_052103835.1 Pauljensenia sp. | reverse complement strand
AGTTGCCTCCGCCGACGTGCTCCAGGCAGTCGACTCCCTCGATGTCGACGCCATCTACGTCCCCACCGACAATGTCGTGGTCAGCTCCCTGGAGACCGTCCTCCAGGTCGGGGAGACCAAGAAGATCCCCGTCTTCGGCGCGGAGGGCGACTCGGTCGCCCGTGGCGCCGTGGCGACCGTCGGCCTCAACTACACCGACCTCGGCATCCAGACCGGCAAGATGGCGCTGCGCATCCTCACCGAGGGTGCCGACCCCGCCACCATGCCCGTGGAGACTCAGACCGACCCCTTGGTCTACGTCAACACCGGGGCTGCCGAGCGCATGGGAGTCGAGATCCCCCAGGAGATCCTCGACCAGGCCGCTCCCGAGAACATCACGAAGTGACCCGGGCCTGAACGCCCACAGGAAGGACACCCCCGGATGATCACCGCCGTCGAGCTGGGTCTGGTCTACGCCGTCATGGCACTGGGGGTCTACCTCACCTTCCGGGTCCTCGAGTTCGCCGACCTCACGGTCGACGGGAGCTTCACCACCGGAGCGGCCGTCGCCGCGACCGGCATCATCCACGGCATCCATCCGCTCGTGGCCACTGCCCTCGCCCTCGTCTCCGGACTGGCAGCGGGACTCATCACCGGCGTGCTGCACACCAAGGGGAACGTGGACGGGCTCCTGGCCGGCATCCTCACCCAGATCGGCCTGTACTCGATCAACCTGCGGATCATGGGGACCTCGAACCTCGGCCTGCTGCGCCAGGACACGCTGTTCACTCCTCTGCGCGACGCGGGCATCCTCGGCTCCTGGAAGGGGCCGCTGGTGCTCCTGCCGATCCCGGTGCTGGTCCTGGTGCTCATCATCTGGTTCCTCCACACGGACACCGGTCTGGCCATGCGGGCCACGGGCGACAACCCCGAGATGATCCGTTCCCTGGGCGTGTCCACCGACTTCCAGAAGATCCTCGGGCTGTCCCTCTCCAACGGCATGGTCGCCGTCTCGGGTTCCCTGGTGGCCCAGTACCAGGGATTTGCCGATGTGGGCATGGGGATCGGCATGATCGTCGCGGGGTTGGCCTCGGTGATCATCGGTCAGGCGATCCTGGGGCGACTCACCATCTGGAGGGCCGCCACCGCAGTCGTCTTCGGCGCGGTGCTCTACCGCGTCGTCATCCAGTTGGCCCTCCAGCTCGGCTTCAACCCCAACGACATGAAGCTCATCTCCGCAGTCCTCGTCGTCCTCGCCCTCGTCCTGCCCCAGTGGCGGGTCTTCGGGAGGATCCGGAGGGTGTTCGGCTTGCGGAGGCGCTCACCGGAGGAGCGGACACGTGCCCGCCTCGCCCTGGAGAACGCAGCACTGAAGGAGGACTGACATGCTCGACCTGGAAGCGATCTCCAAGACCTTCTTCCCCGGTACCGTCAACGAACGGCGTGCCCTGGAGGACATCACCCTCCACCTGGACACCAGCGAGTTCGTCACCGTCATCGGCTCCAACGGGGCGGGGAAGTCGACGCTGCTCAACATCGTCTCCGGGTCCCTGCGGCCTGACCGCGGCTCGGTGATCATCGACGACCGTTCGGTCACCCGCCTCAACGACCACCGCCGGGCCCGCTACATCGGGCGCGTGTTCCAGAATCCCGCTGCCGGCACCGCCCCGCACATGACCATCGAGGAGAACCTTGCGATGGCCCAGCAGCGTGGTCGCCGCCGGGGGCTCCGGCGTGGCGTCACCCGCGCCAAGCGACAGGAGTTCAGGGACCAGCTCGCCACGCTCGAACAGGGCCTGGAGGACCGCCTCGACGACTGGGTCGGCCTCCTGTCGGGCGGGCAGCGTCAGTCACTGTCGCTGTTGATGGCGACCTTCACCCGCCCCCGCATCCTCCTGCTCGACGAACACACCGCGGCCCTGGACCCCCAGCGCGCGGAACTCGTCACCCGCCTCACCGGTGACCTCGTCGAACAGCACGAGCTGACCACGCTCATGGTCACCCACAACATGGAGCACGCCCTGCGCCTGGGCTCGCGGCTGATCATGATGCACGCGGGCCGCATCATCCTCGACGTGTCGGGGGAGAGAAAGGCCCGTATGACGGTGCCCGATCTCCTCGCCGAGTTCGACAAGGTCAAGGGCGCAGAGCTCTCCGACCGAGCGCTGTTGCAGTAGGGGCCTGCACGGGGAGGTCGGCTGGCGGTCGTACCGGGACGAGGGTGGGCGGAGAATGTCCGTGACGGAAGGAAGAAGACATGGATCACCAGCACTCCGACGGCACCGCAGGTCGCGTCGCACCCACCACCGTGGTCGGGAACCAGACGACCAACTCCCAGCTCGCCCACCGCACCATCAGGGCGTTCACGGAGCAGCCCGTGGGTGAGGAGGTCATGACGAGCTTGCTGGACGTCGCTCGCCATGCCCCGACCAGCAGCTTCTACCAGCAGACGACCATCCTGCGCGTGAAGGACCCGGATATCCGGCACGAGGTGTTCCTCTCGTCGGGTCAGCCCTACGTCGACGGGCCCCGCGGCGAGCTGCTGGTCTTCGTCGTCGATCTGCACCGCAATGCCCGCATCCGCGAGGAGGCCGGGATCGACCCGGAACCCCTGGGACGGACCACCCTCTTCCTGGAGGGCGTCGAGGACACGCTCCTGGCCGCCCAGAACGCGGTGGTGGCTGCTGAGAGCCTGGGACTGGGCACCGTCTACCTGGGCAGTATCGGTGGTGACCCGCGTCGCGTCATCCGCGCACTGGGGCTGCCACGCCACACCTACCCCCTGGTGGGTCTGCTGGTGGGTCATGCGGACCAGGAGCCCCAGTTCAAACCACGCCTGCCGGCGGAGATCACGACTGCGGTCGACACCTACCCGGAGATCGAGGACCACTCTGCCGCACTGGCGGCCTACGACCAGGTCGTGCAGACCTACTACGACCTGCGCGACGCCAACCGTCGCATCGACTCCTTCACCCACCAGGTCCGCACCAAGCCCGGCACCGGTCGCGCGGAGCAGGCGCCCGTGCTGGAGATCCTCCACGAGCAGGGCCTGGCACTCAGCTGACCGGCGCTGAACCGGCGTCGTCGTCGGTCCGACCCCGGCGCGGCACCGGATCGCTGCGGGACCGTCACCGTGATGTCCGATTCCCGCCAGCCGCAGAGTGCTCCCCGTGGCAGGCTGGGGCCCATGGACTTCGAGAGCCGCTACGCCGCCGTCACCTCGCGTGACCGGCGTTTCGACGGGCGCTTCGTGACCGCCGTGCGCACCACCGGCATCTACTGTCGTCCCAGCTGCCCGGCCCGCACGCCGCGGCGGGCCAATGTCGAGTTCTTCCCGACCAGTGCCGCAGCGCAGGCCGCCGGCTACCGGGCGTGCCGACGTTGCCTGCCCGAGGCACTGCCGGGCAGCCCGGAATGGGACCTGCGCGAGGACCTGGGTGCGCGCGCCATGCGCCTGATCGTCCAGGGGATCATCGACCGCGAGGGGGTCCACGGACTCGCCTCCCGTCTGGGTCACTCCACCCGCCACGTCACCCGCGTCCTCACCGATGAACTCGGCGCGGGACCCCTGGCGCTGGCGCGCTCCCAGCGCGCCCACACAGCCCGGCAACTCCTGTGCACCACGACCCTGTCCGTCTCCGAGGTCGCGTTCTCCGCAGGCTTCTCCAGCATCCGGCAGTTCAATGACACCATCCGCGAGATCTTCGACCTCACACCGACCCAGCTGCGAGCACGTGCCGGACGCCGGGAGGTCGTCGACCAGGTCCCCGGCACCCTCACCCTGCGCCTGGCCCACCGGGGACCCCTGGACCTCTCCGGCCTCTTCTCCTGGTTCGCTGCGCGCAGCGTGGAGGGCCTCGAGGACGCGGACCCGACTCATCTCTCACGTACCCTGCGCACCACGCACGGCGTCGCCCTCGTCGACCTGCGCGGGGTGGGAGGGGACCTCCGCGCGGAGCTGCGCCTGCAGGACCCCGCCGATCTGCCCGAGGTGCTCGGACGGCTCAGACGGCTGCTCGACCTGGACGCGGACCCCGAGGCCGTCGACGCCGCCCTCGCACGCGACCCCCGACTCGCCGCGCGGGTGGCGGCAGTACCCGGCATCCGCATTCCCGGTGAGGTGGACCTGGCGGAGGCACTCACGCGGGCCGTCATCGGGCAGCAGGTGGGGCTCGGGGCGGCGCGGCGGGACTTCGCCCGGGTCGCACGCGCGTTGGCCGACCCGCTGCCCGCAGGTTTCGCCCCGTCCCCGCCCGGGGAGTCTGCGGCCGCACCCCACCTGCTCTTCCCCACCGCCAGTGCCCTGGTCGAGCATGCCCGCGAGGTGGTCCCGGGACCCCGACGCAGGGGCGAGACGATCGCCG
>JBQEKJ010000210.1:0-4346 GCA_052103835.1 Pauljensenia sp. | reverse complement strand
ATGATCTGGGCGCCCCGGCAGATGCCCAGCAATGGGGAGCGGCGGTGCACTGCGTCACGGACCACTGCGATCTGGGCCAGGTCGCCGCCGTGGTGGTGGCGGGACTCGCGCGTGTATCCGGTCGCTGCACCGTAGAGGTCGGGTGAGACGTCCTCGCCGCCGAGCAGGACCACGGCGTCGGCCTGGCGGGCACGTGCGACGGTGGCGCGCACGCCCTCGTCCTGGGCGAAGGCCCAGGTGACCTCCCACTCACGTGAGGCGACCTCGACCAGACGCGAGGAGAGCAGGGTGACCAAGTGGTGGAAGTCCTCCGCACCCACGCGGGAGCTCACGACGTTCGAGACGAACAGTCGTGGGCGGCCGGTGGGGCGGGTGCTCATGGGACCACACTGGCATCACCCACCATGGGTCCGCGACCGGTGTCCCACCGATCGGTCCTCCGTGACACCCCGGGAATCGCACCGGCGGGCCCGCGACACCGCCAGAACTCCTCCCCGCGCGAACTCACAGATCCTCCCCTCGACCGATCTCACGCCCGAGAGAGCTCCCCGACCGACCACACTCCCCGACGCGACCTCACCGCCGCGTGAACACGTTCCAGGAGCGCCTGTCCGCAGGGGGCTGGGCCGCCTTGTCCAGCAGTCCGCGCGAGATCGCCGAGGCGAAGGGCGGCCACAGTGGCACCCGCGGCATCAGCAGGGTCTGGACGGCGTGGTAGACATCCGATCGCGAGGGCGTGGCCTGCACCGACCTCGCGGCCACCTGCTCTGCGCGCTCCCCGGCAGCCGACTCCCGACCCGACTCTCCGGTGCGCTCCAGCGCCCCCACCTGTGCAAGCGGCTCATTGTGCTCGTCCAGTGCCCCCACCCACACCCCGGGTGCAGCGATCACGTGGTCATTGAGGTAGTCCAACCAGGAGCGGTAGCAGTGGGCGTAGTGCTCGACGTCCCCCTGGCCCGCACCGTCGTCCAGGAGGGCCCGACGCACGGCGACCGCGGCACACACACCCTCGCAGGCGACCCACTGGAGGTGCTCGGTCTCGACGGGGAACCCGGCCTGGTCCACGGTCAACGTGAATCCCGCCTCCCCGTTGCGTCGCCACCCGTCCACGCGCGCACGCTCGAACATCTCCTGGGCCATCTCCAGGAGATACGGAGGCTGGGGTCGACCCATGGAACGCAGCGCGGCACGCACCTGCAACACCAGCCGCGCCCACTGCATCGAATGCCCGATGACGCTGCCCCGGTACGTGCGCCGCACATCGGGCCAGGTCACGTCCGGTGGCGTCGAGGCACCCGCACCGATGGGAATGGGGTTCCAGTCCTCGTCGAAGTACTCCCCCAGCCTCCAGTCGGCCTCACCAGCCCGGTCGTGCACGAAGCGCGTCATGACCTCCGCACGCTCCACCCACACGGGATCCGTGGTGGCCTCGGCGGCTGCCAGGTAGGCCTCCACGGTGTGCACCAGTGCGCCGAGCGTCATGGGCCCACCCAAGGGCGAGTGGTCCGCACCCAGCGTGTCCGCGACCAGTCCGTCGGGGCGCAACCAGTGACGCTCCTGATCGTGGAGGGCCGCGACGAGCAGCTCGTGCGCACCTGGACGGCTGGCGACCGCGGCGGCCGCGGCACCGAGGATGAGGAAGGCATGGTGGAACTGGGACTTGTGTTCCTCGGGCCCGTCCCAGGGGACGCCGTGGCCGTCGGCGTCCGGCTCGGGTCCCACCAGGGTCATCCAGCCGCCGTTGACGGGATCGGCGAAGCAGCGCGTGAGGGCACGGACCCCGTGGTCGGCGTGACGGCGGCACCCCGGAATCCCCATGAGGGTCCCCAGGGAGAACACGTAGGTCATGCGCGCCGTGATCGCCAGGTCCACCGGCCGAGCCGGGTCAGCCCTGCCCTCAGCGTCGAGGTGGGCGAAGCCCGTGGGGACCGTCGCTCCCCGGGCGACATCGATCAGGTCCTGCATCTGGGCCGACAGCCACCTGTTGTGCTCGATCGAGTCGAACCATCCCATCGCGTGCCTCCTGCGTGACGTCATCGTCGACGTGTCCGACCTGCGCGCACGGCGTCGTCACGCAGGGGCTCCGGGCTCGGCCGCAGACGTCGGCCCGCGGCAGTGGTCGGCGCCACACTCAGGGTATCGCTCCCGTGCGCCCTCGCGGAACGATCGGGTCGATCCGCATTGACGAGGGCGTGACCACCCCACCTGTCGGGCGCCGGATCCCCGCCAGTGGGACCTGACCGGAGGCGCCGACCTCCTCGGCGCCGGATCCCCGCCAGCGGGACGCGGCCCCAGGCGACGAGATGTGCACTCGGCGCCCCCAAGAGCCCTCCACGGCACGGGAACGACCTCGAGTGCACACTCCATCGCCCCTGCCACCGTCTCCCCGACCGCCAGACCGCCCCGCCCTCGTCCATGCGCACCCCCGGGGCCCCCGCCCGCGCGAGCCTCCCCCCTCCGATGCCGTCCGCGATGTTCGAGAAGAACCGGGGCCCCCGCCCGCGCGAGCCTCCCGGCCGGGCATTCCCGGAGCCCGGACCATTCACGCAGGACACCCATGTCCACCCAGCGGAAGGAACCTCCCCGCCCGCGGGCCGCAAGTGGAACACTGGGAGCATGCATGAAAGAGCCGGCACCGTCGCCCAACCGCAAGACCTCATCGACCCCCAGGCCGTCGTCGCCGCGTACTACGACCTCGAACCCGACGTCACCGACCCGGACCAGAAGGTCATCTTCGGGACATCCGGCCACCGGGGCTCCTCCCTGGACGCGGCATTCAACGAGGCCCACATCGTCGCCATCACGCAGGCCATCGTCGAGTACCGCACCGCACAGGGCTACGACGGCCCCCTCTACATCGGGCGCGACACCCACGTCCTGTCCCAGCCGGCCTGGCAGACCGCACTCGAAGTGCTCACCGCTGCCGGGGTGGACGTGGAGATCGACTCGCGTGAGTCCTACACGCCGACCCCCTCGGTGTCCCTGGCGATCCTCAATGCCAACGGCGCACCCGGAGAGCTGCGCACCACCGGCCCCGGCCTGGCCGACGGCATCGTGGTCACCCCCTCCCACAACCCGCCCCGCGACGGCGGGTTCAAGTACAACCCGCCCCACGGCGGCCCCGCCGACTCCGACGCCACCGGGTGGATCGCCGCCCGCGCCAACGAGATCCTCGCCCAGGGATGGCGCGACGTGCCCCGCACGATCGGCTCCTCCCTGCTCGACCACCCCAAGGTCCACAAGTTCGACTTCCTGGCCAACTACGTCAGCCAGCTCGACTCCATCATCGACATCGACGCGATCCGAGACGCGAACATCCGCATCGGCGCCGACCCGCTGGGTGGGGCGAGCGTCGACTACTGGGCGGCCATCGCCGAGCGCTACGACCTGGACCTCACCGTCGTCAACCCCACGGTCGACCCGACGTGGAAGTTCATGACGCTGGACTGGGACGGCAAGATCCGCATGGACTGCTCCTCCCCCTACGCCATGGCCTCCCTGCGCGGCGCCATGACGCCGGACGCGAAGGGCGAGACCCCCTACGACATCGCCACCGGCAATGACGCGGACTCCGACCGCCACGGCATCGTCACCCCCGACGCGGGCCTGATGAACCCCAACCACTACCTGGCCGTCGCCATCCGCTACCTGTTCGCGCACCGGCCCGACTGGCCCGCCGGCGCGAAGGTCGGCAAGACGGTGGTGTCCTCCCGCCTCATCGATCAGGTCGTCTCCTCCCTGGGGCGCGAGCTGTTCGAGGTGCCGGTGGGCTTCAAGTGGTTCGTGCCGGGCCTGATCGACTCCTCCGTGGGCTTCGGTGGGGAGGAGAGCGCCGGCGCATCATTCCTGCGCAAGGACGGGTCGGTCTGGACCACCGACAAGGACGGCATCATCCTGGCCCTGCTGGCCTCGGAGATCCTCGCGGTCACCGGCCGCACCCCCAGCCAGTTGCACGCGGAGCTGGTGGAGGAGTTCGGGCAGAGCTCCTATGCCCGCATCGACGCCCCCGCCGACCGTGAGCAGAAGGCGAAGCTGAAGGCGCTCAGCGCCGATCAGGTCACGGCCACCGAACTGGCCGGGGAGCCGATCACCGCTGCGATCACCGAGGCACCCGCCGGTGGCGCCATCGGCGGCCTGCGGGTCTCCACCGAGTCCGCATGGTTCGCAGCGCGCCCCTCCGGCACGGAGGACGTGTACAAGATCTACGCGGAGTCCTTCCGCGGTGACGACCACCTCGCACAGGTTCAGGACGCCGCGAAAGCCCTGGTGGACGACGCCCTGAGCTCCTGAGTGGCGGGGTGGAGCAGCCCTTCCCCACCCCGCGCGGGTCGAGAGCAGGTCAAGAG
>JBQEKJ010000209.1:0-4364 GCA_052103835.1 Pauljensenia sp. | reverse complement strand
TGGGACACGCCGGTGGGCCAGGGCGGTGTCGGGCTGTCCGTGGGACAGCGCCAGCGCCTGGCCCTCACCCGTGCCCTGCTCGACGACTCGGCACTGGTGGTCCTGGACGAGCCCACCGCCCACCTCGACGCCGTCAGTGAGGGGGTCGTGGTCGACACGATCCGCGCCATGCGCGATGCGGGCCGGACGGTGGTCGTCATCGCCCACCGAGCCGCCGTGGTGGCGGCCGCCGACCAGGTCATCGAGATCCGCACCCGTGCTGCGACGCCGGAGGAGATCCAGGAGTGGCCGGTGCTCGGCGAGGTCGAGAGCTTGGGTGATGTCCGCGTGGAGCTACCCGGACTGCTCGATCCTGCCCTCGTCGCACCCGCTGCGCCGGGGGCCGGGTCCACCCCGCCGAACGAGGGCGCCACCGGGATCACGACCGATCCCGACCGCACGACCGGCACCGAGGAGGCCCAGCGATGAACACCTTCCTCACCGCACCCGAGCGTCGTGCCCTGCGTCGCGTCCTGGGACTCCTGGACGTGGACCGGCGGGGCTTCGCCCTCTCCGTGCTGCTCGGCACCCTGGGGCTCGGCTCCGCCATCGCGCTGGCCGCCACCTCCGCCTGGCTGATCGCGCGGGCCGCCCAGCAGCCCCCGGTGCTCTACCTGACGGTCGCGGCGACCTCGGTGCGCATGTTCGGCGTGCTGCGCGCCCTCATGCGCTACCTCCAGCGCCTCGCCAGCCACCGGGTGGCGCTGTCCGGCATGGACGCCCTGCGTCAGAACCTCTACGACCTCCTCGCCACCTCCCGCGTGGACCGCGTCGCGGCCCTGCGCCGAGGAGACCTGCTGGCCCGCACCGGGGCGGACGTCGACGACGTCGGTGACCTCGTGGTCAAGTCCCTCCTCCCGGCCTGCGTGACGGCCGTGGTGGGTGTGGGAACCGTCGTCGGCATCGCGCTCCTCTCCCCCGCTGCCGCGCTCGTTCTCGCCGCCTGCCTGTTCGTCTCCGGTGTGGTGGCCCCGCTGATGACCATGCGTTCCGCCCGCCGGGCGGAACTGGACTCCCGTGCCGCGCGCACGGACCTGGCCGAGACCACCATGACGCTGCTCGATGGAGCAGCAGAACTACAGGTCTCAGGACGCATCCAGGGCCTGCACACCCACCTCTCCGTGGTCACCTCCTCCCTGGACCGGGCCACCGCACGGGCCGCACGCTCCTCCGGCATCGCAGCCGGTGTCGACCGACTGGCCATGGGCCTCGCCGTTGTCGGGGCACTGCTGCTCGGCATCCCCGAGACCACGGGCGGGCTGGTCGCCGCAGTCGCCCTGGCGGTACTGGTGCTGACCCCCCTGGCCTCCTTCGAGGGGACCGCCGACATGGCGCCGGCCGCCGTCCAGCTGGTCCGCTCCGCCCAGGCCGCTTTGCGCATCGATGACCTGCTCGGACACGAAACCGCCGTGGCCGCCCACCCGGTGCCCGCTCCGGCGCGGGGATCGGGGCCGCGCCTGGTCGCCCGTGACCTCGCGATCGGGTGGCCGGGCGGGCCGGTGGTGGCCACCGGGATCGACCTCGACCTGGAGGTCGGCACGCACCTGGCCGTGGTCGGGCCCTCCGGCATCGGCAAGTCGACCCTGCTCTACACCTTGGCGGGCATGCTGCCCCCGATCGAGGGAAGCGTGACCCTGGACGGGGTGGAGGTGTGGGGAGGGGACCGCCGCGACGTCACGTCCCAGGTGACCATGACTGCCGAGGACGCCCACGTCTTCGCCACCACCGTCCTGGAGAACCTGCGTGTCGCCCGTCCCGACCTCACCCGTGAACGGGCCACCGAGCTGCTCGCCTCGGCCGGGCTGGGCGCGTGGCTGGCCGAGCTGCCCGCCGGCCTCGACACCCTGGTCGGATCGGGTGGGACCACGGTCTCCGGTGGGGAGCGCCGACGACTGCTCCTGGCCCGCGCACTGGCGTCGCCCTCGCCCCTGCTCCTCCTGGACGAGCCCGGGGAGCACCTGGACCCGGCCACTGCTGACGCACTGCTCACCTCCCTGCTGGGCCCGGATGACCCCTCCCGCGGGGTGCTGGTGGTCACCCACCGCCTCTCCGCGCTGGCAGGCGCCGACACCGTGCTGGTCCTCGACCACCCGGAGGTTCCCGCCCTCGTCGAGACCCCCGTGCGCGGTGGGCCACCGGCGGAGGGGACGGCCGACGCTTCGACGGGCACCGCGCCCAGCGCGGCCGCTCCATTCGGCACCACCACCCGGACCACCCCACCCGCCACCGTCGTGGAGCGTGGTACGCACGCGCAGCTGAGCGCCCACCGCCATTCCTACCGGTGGGCCGTCGAACAGGAATCCTCATGACGCCCAACTCACGACCCGATCTCCGCCTCCTCGAGGCGGCACTGGACCTCACCTCGAACCTGCACCTGCGTCCCGCGCTGCAGCGCTTCGTCGACCAGGCCTGCCGCCTGACCGGAGCGCGCTACGGCGCGCTCAGTGTGCTGGACAACTGGGGCGACACGACGATGTTCATCCAGCACGGCTTCTCGGAGGAACAGATCACGCGCATGGGCAACCCGCCCCTGGGTCACGGCCTCATCGCCGAGATCCCCACCGACGGGCCCCTCATCATCAACGACGTCCGCCACGCGGAGTACGCCGCCGTCACCCTCCCCCACGGGCACCAGGAGATCGAGAACTTCCTGGGTGCGCCCGTCACCGTCCACGAGCAGGTCTACGGGCGCCTCTACCTGACCGACAAGTTCGGGGGCTTCGGGCAGACCGACGCCGAGGTGGTCACCTCCCTGGCCGCCGCGGCCGGTGTCGCCGTGGAGAACGCCGAGCTCTTCGCCCAGGCCCGCAACAGAGAGCGCTGGATCGCGGCCTCCCAGAACCTGACGACCACCATGCTGGAGGGTGCCGACGAGGAGGAGGCCCTGGTCCTCATCGCCCAGACCGTGCGCAACGTGTCCGACGCCGACACCGCGATCATCGTGCTCCCCTCGGTGGGTGACACCTGGACGGCGGAGATCACCGACGGCTACCACGGGGACCGGCTGCTGGGCGTCGTCTTCCCGCCCGAGGGTCGGGCCATGTCGGTGCTGGCGGAGGGTACGGGGATGATCGTGGACTCCATGGCCCGCGCCCAGACGATGCGTGTCCCCCAGCTGGGCGAGTTCGGCCCCGCGCTCTACGCCCCCCTGCGCTCCCGGGGCCAGTCCTCGGGAGTGCTCGTGCTCCTGCGGCGCCAGGGCCGCCAGGAGTTCGCCTCCGCGGACCTGCCCCTGGCGGAGTCACTGGCCTCCCAGGCGACACTGGCCCTGGAACTGGCCTCCGCCCGCCACGCCGAGGACGTCGCCAACCTGCTCGACGAGCGCGACCGGATCGGGCGCGACCTCCACGACTTCGCCATCCAACAGCTCTTCGCCGCCGGCATGCAGCTCGACGCCACCAAGCAGAAGGTCGCCAGCGGGCAGCTGGAGCGCGACGGCATCATCGCCTCCCTCGACGACTCCCTGGCCTCCGTCGACGAGGCAGTGCGCCAGATCCGCGCCATCGTCCACAACCTGCGCGAGCCCGACCAGAATGTCGGCCTGGTGGAGCGTGTGCGCCGCGAGGCCTCGCTGTCCCGCAACTTCCTCGGGTTCGCCCCCTCCCTGGTCATCCGGCTCGACGGGCAGACCATCAATGCCGTGGAGGACCGCGAGGAGTCCATGACCGAGCAGGTCGAGGGCCGCATCGACGCCGACATCTCCGACGACGTCGTGGCCGTGGTGCGCGAGGGGCTCTCCAACATCGCCCGCCATGCCCACGCCACCGCCGGCCGGGTCATCGTCGACGTCGACGGTCATGAGCAGCAGGGTGCGATCCGCGTCCGGGTCGCCGACGACGGACGTGGCATCGACCCCGAACGCACACGCAACTCGGGCCTGGGGAACCTCCAGGCACGGGCACGCCGGCACGGGGGGACCTTCACCTTCGGCACCGGCCTGGAGGGACGTGGGGCCGAGATCACGTGGCGGGTGCCGCTGGCGCAGTGAGTGCGCGGCGTGAAGCGCCCACCGGACGTCACCCGGTACCTGCGACCGGGCCGGCCCCACCGCGTCGACGAGGGCGTCGCCCTCGTGGGCGGGTCAGTTCCTCCAGGCGGCGGCGCGCTGCCCCGCGACCCAGGCGGCGACCTGCGTGCGGCGCTGGAGTCCCATCTTGGACAGCAGTGAGGTGATGTGGTTCTTGACCGTCTTCTCCGCAACGCCGAGCTTCTCGCCGATCTCGCGGTTGGAGAGGCCGTCTCCGATGAGTTCGAGGACCTTGTGCTCGGAGGGCGTGAGGTCTGCGGTCGGGTCGTCGTGATCTGCGCGGCGACGCGTCACGGTG
>JBQEKJ010000208.1:0-4369 GCA_052103835.1 Pauljensenia sp. | reverse complement strand
GGCACCAGGTCCCCGATCCCGTTGTGGATCTCGAAGGGGCGGAACGGGAAGTTCGCAACCTGGTCGGCACGCGTGGATCCGGAGAGAACCAGGTGGGTGCGCAGGCCCGCCTCGACGCCTGCGCGCACATCGGTGTCCATGCGGTCCCCGACCATGGCGGCGTCCTCGGAGTGGATGCCCAGCTGGTTCAGACCGGCCCGGATCATCACCGGGTTCGGCTTGCCCACGAAGTAGGGGGAGTGCCCGGTGGCAGCATTGATCATCGCGGCGACCGACCCGGTCGCCGGCAGAGTGCCCTCGTCGGAGGGCCCGGTGACGTCGGGGTTCGTGGCGATGAACTTCGCGCCGTGTTCGATCAGACGGATCGCGCGGGTGAGCGCGTTGAAGTCATAGTTGCGGGTCTCGCCCAGCACCACGAACTCGGGGTCGGTGTCGGTCATGACGTAGCCCGCATTGTGCAGTGCCGTGGTCAGTCCGGCCTCACCGATGACGTACGCGGTGGAGTTGGGGGACTGCTGGGTGAGGAACGCAGCGGTGGCGTTGGCAGAGGTCCAGATCCGCTCCTCCGGCACCTGCAGTCCGGCGCGCAGCAGGCGCGCGGAGAGGTCCCGGTTGGTGAAGATCGAGTTGTTCGTCAGCACCAGGAATGGCATCTCGTGCTTCTGCAGCGCGTCGAGGAAGTCCTGGGCGCCGGGCAGTGCCCGGTTCTCACTGACCAACACCCCGTCCATGTCGGAGAGCCATGCGGTGATCGGGGGCATCTCGGAGAGCGGGACCGAGTGGGTAGCTGAGCTCGTCATGCCTCCAATCTAGCCGCTCGCGCCCGCCCGCCGCACCCGCCCCGGTGCGCCTCGCGGGTAGTGTGTGCGCATGTTCGAGCGCTTCCCGATCCCCGCGTTGCCACCCGAGGACGAGGGAGGCTCCGCCGGTGGAGCTCAGGGTGAGGCTCCTCCTCAGACGACACCCCTTCGGATCGACGAGGGCGGGGCCGTGTCCGGCTCGGTCGGTGGGGCTCCCACTGCGGATGGCGCTATGCAGGCCGGGACGGGGGGTGATAGGGGCGCGATGATCGCCCCTGCCCCTGCCCCTGCCCCTGCTGTCGGGGTCGGGCCGTGGCCCGGTGGCCGCGGGGCGTGGCCGGACGATCAGCTCCTGGACCCCGAGTTGCTGGAGCTGGGGGACCGCCGCAATGTCGAGGACCGCTACCGCTACTGGCGCATGGATGCCATCCGTGAGGACCTGGCACGGCGCTCCCAGGGGTTCGAGGTGGCGGTGGAGAACCTCGGCCACGACTTCAACATCGGTTCCATCGTCCGCACGGCGAATGCGTTGGGCGCTTCTCGAGTGCACATCGTGGGGAGACGCCGGTGGAACCGCCGGGGTGCCATGGTCACGGACCGCTACCTCGACGTGGACCATCTCCCCGATGCTGCGGCACTCGTGGAGGAGGTGCGCTCCCGGGGACTCGTCCTGGTCGGCATTGACAACGTGGAGGGGTCGGAGCCCCTGGAGGACGCCGAGTTGCCGACACGGGCGGTGCTGGTCTTCGGTGAGGAGTCGGGTGGTCTCAGCCCTGAGATGCTGCGCGGCTGTGACCGTGTCCTGCACATCACTCAGCACGGATCGACGCGGTCCATGAATGTCGGCCATGCCGCAGCGATCGCCATGTGGGCGTGGGTCACACGGGGGCAGTGAACCGACGGGACCTTCACCCCCTCCACGGCGGTGCGCAGGTGTGGGACAATCGGAGCTGACAGATTCTCAGTCAACAAGGAGGCTCCTGTGCCCATCGCAACCCCTGAGGTCTACAACGAGATGCTCGATCGCGCGAGGGACGGCAAGTTCGCCTACCCCGCCATCAACGTCACCTCGTCGCAGACCCTGACCGCCGCTCTGCGCGGCTTCGCCGACGCCGAGTCGGACGGCATCATCCAGGTGTCAGTCGGTGGCGCCGAGTACTGGTCGGGTTCCTCGATCAAGGACCGCATCGCCGGTTCCCTGGCCATGGCTGCCTACGCCCGCGAGGTCGCCAAGAACTACCCGGTGACCGTCGCCCTGCACACCGACCACTGCGCCAAGCAGAACCTGGAGTCCTGGACCGAGAAGCTCATGGAGCTGGAGGTCGAGGAGGTCAAGGCTGGTCGTCTGCCCTGGTACCAGTCCCACATGTGGGATGGCTCGGCCATCCCGCTGGATGAGAACCTGGAGATCGCCAAGCGTCTGCTGCCCCTGGCAGTTGCCTCCCACACGGTCCTCGAGGTCGAGATCGGTGCGGTCGGCGGTGAGGAGGACGGCGTCGTCGGCGAGATCAACGAGAAGCTCTACACCTCCACGGCCGATGCCATCAAGACCGTCGAGGCCCTCGGCCTGGGCGACAAGGGTCGCTACATCACGGCCCTCACCTTCGGCAACGTGCACGGAGCCTACAAGCCCGGTCACGTGAAGCTGCGTCCCGAGATCCTCGGCACCATCCAGGAAGAGGTGCAGGCCCACTACAAGCTGGACCACCGCCCCTTCGACCTGGTGATGCACGGTGGCTCCGGTTCCACGGACCAGGAGATCGCCACCGCAGTTGCCAACGGCGTCATCAAGATGAACGTCGACACCGACACGCAGTACGCGTTCACCCGTCCGGTCGCCGACTGGATGTACAAGAACTACGACGGCGTCCTCAAGATCGACGGCGAGGTCGGCAACAAGAAGACCTACGACCCGCGCGCTTGGGGCAAGGCTGCCGAGGCTGGCATGTCCGCCCGCGTCGTCGAGGCGTGCGAGCGTCTCGGCTCCGTTGGCACCAAGATGGCCTGAGTCTGATCTGACCAGCAGCACAGGCGCGGTGGACTGAGACCGTCCGCCTGCACCAGGTGGGGCCCGTCACGGGAGACCGTGACGGGCCCCGTCGCGTCTGTCGAGGAATGTCCCTGGCCCACGAGAGTGTTCGCGGGCCCCCGCTGGTGCTCGGCAGCCCGTGCGGAGTTGCGCCGGAGCCCCGTGACCTCACCTCCTCCGATCCGGTCCACTTCCGTCCCTGCGTCCCGCCGGTGGTCCATTTCCCCACCCCTGCGTCGCTGGCTGCGCATTCGGGCCACATGAGGGCGCCACGCACGGGTGCGTGATGAGATGATGGGACCATGGCTACGAAGGGGACCACGATGACGGGACACGGATGGGTACGCGTCGAGGGCATGATCATTGCCCGCGCACTCGACCCGCAGGAGGTGGCCGATGAGCTGTCCTCACGGGGGATTCTTGCTCAGTTGGAGTGGTTCGAGAGGTCCCCGCAGCTGCTGGGGATCGTCGTCTCCGTGCAGGGCGACGCTGTGGCCGTCATCGACGCGGATGCCGAGACCCCCCACGCCGGCGCCAACCTCCAGGAACTGGCCGAGGACCTGGCCGTCCTCTTCGACGCTGAGGTCCGCCTCGGTTCCTGCGCCGCCGACCATCTCCCCGAGGACGAGTCACCCTTGGCGGATGCCCCTGCCGAGGACTCGGACGTCATCTCCCGCGTGGTCGAGATCGGTCACACACCTGCCTCCTCCGTTCCTCTCCTGGCGGCACTGGAGGGCATCGACCTCGCAGATGAGGAGCTCTCCGACGGACAGCGCATTCTCCTGGCGGAGCTGCCCCCGGAGCGCACC
This sequence comes from Pauljensenia sp., assembly GCA_052103835.1. Lineage (GTDB taxonomy): Bacteria > Actinomycetota > Actinomycetes > Actinomycetales > Actinomycetaceae > Pauljensenia. The sequence continues at coordinate 731 of JBQEKJ010000208.1, read as the reverse complement.
GGTTGGAACTTCGGAGACGTCCCCCTGGTGTCACTGTCGGTGACGGAGGGCGAGTTCCAGGCCTTCCTCGTCACGGACGACGACCCTGAGAACGTCGTGTCCCACAACTGGAGCATGCTCACCCGTCTGGTTCCCGGTTCTCATGCGGACGTCTCCACCCTGCCCGCAGATGTCGCGGGACTCGTGGGAGACCGCGACGACCTCGTCGCCATCGCCTCCCACCTGCCCGACTCCGATCCGGAGGCTTTCGTCGCTGCCGCCCAGCTGCAGGGCACGGACGCGGTGCGCGCGGCAGTGGGTGCCCTGGGACTGGACGAGGGCGTCGCCGGGTTCCTCACGGGCGACACCTCGCTGGCGGAGGTGCCCGGGGCGGAGGTGCACCTGGCGCGAGGGATCTCGAATGCCATTGGGCGCAGCGTCGACATCATGCTGACGGAGCCCGACTCCCCGACGTTCCCCATCTGGGATGCCTACCACACCACCGCCGTGGAGCGCCCGTGGGTGGTGCGCATCGGTGCGAGCGTGGAGGCTGTCGCCGGTGCTGCGTTGCTGGCCCTCGCGATCCGGGCGGAGAAGCCGCGCAGCGGTTGGACCAAAGTCGCAGGAGTGCTGGGATCGTTGATGATCGTCGACTCGGTCGCGGAGGTGTCCCTGGCGAAGTACCTGGGCGTGCGAGATTCGCGCAGGAACGGCGACCAGGCCTGACGCCTGCCGTCCCGGGTCCCGTGACG
>JBQEKJ010000207.1:0-4388 GCA_052103835.1 Pauljensenia sp. | reverse complement strand
TCGACCCCGGCGGGGATCGTGATGCGTCGGGTCGTCGGTTCGACCCCGCCTACGGTCGGGTCACTCATGCGATGCGCCCACACACTCCTCTGGTCGGTCGGGTCCTGTGGTCGTCCGCTCCCAAGTCTAGCCGGAGGTCCCGGCATCGCCCGGGGCGCCCTCGTCGATGTCGCGGGGGGAGGGTCACGGGAGGACGGAGGGCCGGGCCCCGTCCCCCGGGGCGCCCAGTTCCCCGGTCATGTAGCGCTGGAGGGTCGGGGCGACGAGGGCGACCACCTCCTCGACCTGCATGGAGGCGAGGGGCTCGATGCGCAGCACCTTGCGTGCCAGGAGCAGGCCGACGGTCTGACTGACCACCAGTGAGAGGCGGGTCGGGGCGGACCCCACCGGGTCGTCGACTCGGGGCCCCAGGTGCACCATGGCGAGATGGAGCAGGAAGCCCCTCACCAGCGAGGCGCCCTCGGGCGAGGAGGTGAGGGTGCGCACGACGGAGAGGACGATGGGCTCCGCATCGGAGTCCCACAGGTTGAGGAGCGTCCGGATGAACGTCTCCCCGAGCTGGTCACGGGGGGCGGAGACGACCGGTGCCAGGACGACGCCCGGATCCACGGGCAGCTCCAGGCTGGCCAGGAAGAGTTGCTTCTTCGTGCCGAAGTAGCGGTGGACGAGGGCCTGGTCGACCCCTGCCTGCGTCGCGATGGACCGCACCGAGGTGGCGTCGTACCCACTGCGGGCGAAGGACTCCCGGGCTGCTGAGAGGATGCGCTGGCGTGTGTCCCGTGCGCTCACCGGGTGCTCCTGGGCATGGTGAGGGCAGCGAGCACCAGGGCGCCCAGGCCGAAGGCGGCGAGGACTCCGAGGTCGCGCGCGAGGTCCGCACCGCTCCCCGCCCGGTCCCGCACGATGCCGAGTGCGTCCACGGCATAGCTCATGGGCAGCACATTGGAGACCCAGCGCGGCACGTCGGGCAGCTCGTCGCGTGCGACGAGGAGCCCACACAGGAATATCTGCGGGCCCACGATGACGGGCATGAACTGCACCGCCTGGAACTCGGTGCGCGCGAAGGCACTGGTCATCAGGCCCAGTGCCACCCCGACCACTGCGTCCAGGGCGGCGATGAGCAGGACCCAGGCTGGTGATCCCACGGTCTCGACCCCCAGGAACCAGTAGGCCACGGACGCCAGGAGGATTCCCTGGACGAGGGCGGCCAGGGCGAAGGCGCTCGCATAGCCCGCCAGGAGGTCCGCGCGGTGGATCGGCGTCGTCCACAACCGCTCCAGGGTGCCCGAGGCACGCTCACGCTGCATCGCCACGGACGTCACCAGGAACATGACGAGCATGGGGAGGATCCCGAGCATTGTGAGGGCGATCCTGGGGAAGAGCGCCTGTCCGGAAGGAGGTGTCGGCACGTCCAGGTAGACGAAGTACAGCAGGACGAGCAGGCCGGTGGGCACACCGAGGATCAGCCCGATGGTGCGTCGGTCGGCGGTGAGCTGGCGCAGCACGCGCAGGGTGGTGGCGGAGTAGGTGCGGGGGTTCATCGGTCCTGTTCCTCCTCGGTTCCTGCCGCCCCTCCGTGCACGAGGGCGAGGAAGGCGCGGTCGGGGGTGTCCGTCCCGGTGCGTGCGAGGAGCTCCTCAGGTGTCCACAGGCCCAGGAGTCTCCCGTCGCGCATGAGTGCGAGCAGGTCGCAACGCGTGGCCTCGTCCATGACGTGGCTGGAGACGATGAGGGTGTGACCGTCGGTGGCGAGGTCGCGGAAGCGTTCCCACAGTTCCTCGCGGGTCACGGGATCCAGCCCCACCGTGGGCTCGTCGAGGACGAGCAGTTCCGGGTCTCCCACCATCGCGCAGGCGAGGGAGACGCGCCCTGCCTGGCCTCCCGAGAGGGTCGACACGGTGCGTCCGCTGAGGCCGTCCAGACCCGCGGAGTCGATGGCCGCCCCGGTCGAGCCCGCAGGTGCTCCCTGCAGGGAGGAGAAGTAGGCGACGTTGTCGCGCACCGAGAGGTCGGAGTACACCGAGACCTGCTGGGTCACGTAGCCGATGCGGCCGCGCAGCCGGGTGTCGCCCGCGGGTAGACCCAGGACCCTGACCTCGCCGGAGTCGATGCGCTGAACCCCGACGATGGTGCGCATCAGGGTGGTCTTCCCGCAGCCCGAGGGCCCCAGCAGACCGAGGACCGTCCCACGTGGGAGGGCCAGTGTGAGGTCACGGAGCACCGGGGTGCGTCCCCGCGAGACGTCGAGGTGGGTCACCTCCAGGGCCGGTGCGGCGCCGTCGGAGCGGTCGGGGTGGCCGGAGTGGCCGGAACGGTCGGCCCCGTCGGGATGGTCGGCGCGGGAACCGATGTCATCACCTGATGATTTCATCACGTGATGACTATAGGGCATGCGGCATGTCGGATGTGCCAGGTGGCGGGACGTCGTTGGCACCACCGCGTGGCCGAGCGCCGCGTGGCCGCCACGGCTCGGCCGGGCGCCGCCGGGCTCATCCCTCGCCTGGGGTGAGGGCCTTCACCGAGATGATCGACGTGTCGGGGTCCGCGCAGGCGGTGTAGTCACTGCTCGGGACGAAGAGTGCCTCGGTCTGATCGGGAGGGTAGACGCGCAGGCCGTCGGCCTGCTCGGGCGAGCAGGTGGCCTCGTCGAAGTTGCCGGCATTGACGATCCGCAGCTCGGAGTGGGCCGCGTCGCCGGGCTCGAGGGTGATCGTCTGTGCTGAGCCGCCGTCCTCACGCTCGGCGGGCGCTCCCAGCTGCGTCCCGTTGTCGTCCCCGACGAAGGAGACACCCGGGTAACCACCCAGGGTGCAGGTCCGGGAGCTGGCGTTCGTGAGCACGAGGTAGGGGTACGTGCTTCCCGCTCCCCCACCCCCGCCCGCAGTCAGCGACGCCTCAAGGTCCTCAGCAGTGCAGGGAGCCGTTGCCCCGGTGCCCGTCCCCATGGAGGGGTCGGTGGTCCCCTGTGAGGGTGTGGCAGAAGCGGCACCTGACGACTCGGGTGTGGTCGCCGTCGGGCCCGACTGCGTGCCCGACTGGACACCTCCGGACGCTGCGGGATCCGACTGGGCATCCCCGCCTCCGGTGCAACCGCCGAGCAGAGCCGCCAGCAGTGCCCCAGAAGCGATCATTGTCCTGGTTCTCCGTGTGCGATTCATCCATCGAGGGTAGACACCTCCCAGGAGGCCCGCAGAACTTGCCCTCCACTCCCGTCGGCGCCGCGCGCCCGTCTCCCCCGCGGCGCCAGCTCTCCAGCTCCGTGCCATCCGCCCCGAACAGGGTCGAGCGCCCCGCACCACGCCGAGCGCCGCGCACACCGCGCCTTGCCAGCCCACGCACCGCGCCAGCCTCCCCGGACGGTGTCCCGCGACCGTGGGGTGCAGCTGCGACGTCTCCTACCAGCGCCCCAGGGCGGCACCGATGAGGATGCAGGCGGCTGGCCCCGCCGTCGAGGAGCGCAGCACATGCGGTCCCAGCAGGACAACCCGACCTCCCGCCCCGTGCAGCGCCTCCACTTCCCCGGGGGATATCCCGCCCTCGGGACCCACGACCACGGCCACCCGGTCCGCCCGGGTGAGGGGCTCCCGCTCCTCACGCAGCACGTCGGTGAGTGTCCCGGCGGCCTCCTCATGGCAGACGAGGCACACGCCGCCCTCGTCCACGAGGTCACGCACCCACGCGACGAGTTCGCGGGAGTCGAGGACCCCGCCGATCCCGGGTACCCGGGCGCGGCGTGACTGCTTGGCGGCAGCGCGGGCCACCTCGCGCCACTTGTCGGCCCCGCGGGCGGCCTTCTGGGCGTTCCACCGGACGATCGAGCGTTCCGACTGCCAGGGGACGACCTCGTCGACACCGACCTCGGTCGCGGTCTCCACGGCCTGTTCGTCCCGGCCGCCCTTGGCGAGGGCCTGGACGAGGACCAGTCGGGGGCGGGCCTCCGGCTCGCGCAGCAGGGAGTCGACCACGAGGTCCAGACCCGACTTCGATGCGGCCTCGACCCGGCACGTCAGGCGCAGGCCACGACGGTCCACCACGTCCAGTGCCTCCCCCGGTGCGAGCCTGCGCACGACCGCCGCATGTCGACCCTCCACCCCACCCAGGTGTGCCCGGTCCCCCGGGGTGAGGTCCGCGGCGCGGGGCTCCAGGTCGTCGGCGAGGAAGACGGGCAGGGTCACGGGGTCACTGCCCGGTGAACTTGTCGCGCAGGCGTTCGAACATCGACTGGTCACCGCGACGCGGCTCGACCCGCTCCTCACCGCGGATGGAGGCGAGCTCCTCCAGGAGCTCACGCGAGCGGTCGTCCAGCTTGCGCGGGACCTCCACGTCGACGTGGACGTGCAGGTCACCGCGGCCCGGGCGCTGCAGGTGGCCGACACCGAGGTCGTCGA
>JBQEKJ010000206.1:0-4422 GCA_052103835.1 Pauljensenia sp. | reverse complement strand
ACACTGAACATGAACGACGGCTACACCATCCCCCAGATCGGCTTCGGGGTCTTCCTGGTGCCGGACACGGAGACGAGGGCGGCTGTCGGGGAGGCACTGGCGGCGGGCTACCGCCACATCGACACCGCCACCATCTACGGCAACGAGGAGGCGGTGGGGCAGGCGCTCGCGGACTCCGGGCTCGCCCGCGACGAGGTCTTCGTCACCACCAAGCTGTGGAACGCGGACCAGGGACGCGACACCGCCCGCCCCGCGCTGGAGGCCTCCCTGGAACGCCTGGGCCTGGACCACGTGGACCTCTACCTCATCCACTGACCCACCCCCGCCCGCGACCTGTACCTGCCGACCTGGGAGGCCTTCGAGGAGCTGCGTTCCGCTGGTCTCACCCGCTCCATCGGCGTCTCGAACTTCCTCCCCGAGCACCTCCGGCGCATCGCGGACCTCGGTGGGACCGTGCCCGCCGTCAACCAGATCGAGCTCCACCCCACCCTCCAGCAGGTCGACATCCAGGAGGCCGACGCCACCCTCGGCATCCTCACCGAGGCCTGGAGCCCCCTGGGTCGCGGTGCCGACCTGGAGATCCCCGCCATCGAGCTCATCGCGACGCGGCTCGGCGTCACCCCGGCCCAGGTGGTCCTCGCCTGGCACCTGGCCCGCGGGCGCGTCGTCATCCCCAAGTCGGTGACCCCCTCCCGCATCGTGGAGAACTTCGCCGCCACCGACGTGGTGCTCGACGAGGCCGACCTCGAGGCGCTGGACGCCCTGGAGGCAGGCATCCGCATCGGACCGGACCCGGCCACTCTCAACGAGTGAAGCGGCGGTTGTCTGTCCTCTCACAGACCCCGCCCTCGTCGACGGGAGGCACCCGCACGACCCCCTAGGATGTTCGGGTGCCCCCCACTCCCGACGGCGCAGCCGTGCCCCCGCTCCTCCCACCCGACGAACCGACACCGGGAGGGCTCTCCGGGCACATCGGCTTCAACCGCCTGTGGATGGGCGAGACCGCCAGCCAGTTCGGGTTCCAGGTCGCCGGTCTCGCCACCAGCGCCGTCGCCATCACCCTGCTCCATGCCACCAACCAGCAGATCGGCGTGCTCGGGGCGTTGCAGACCCTCGCCTTCCTGCTCATCGGGCTGCCCGCGGGGGCATGGGTGGACCGGTGGCGCAAACGCCGCACGATGATTGCCGCTGATCTGGTCCGTGTCGTGGCCCTGGTGAGCATCCCCGTGGCCTGGTGGTGGGGCGCCCTGACGATCGGGCACCTCATGGTCGTGGCCGCGGTCATGGGACTGGCCACCGTCTTCTTCGACGTCTCCTACCAGTCCTTCGTCCCCACCCTGGTCCTCCCCTCGCAGATCGGGGAGGCCAACGGCCGCCTCGAGGCCAGTTTCCAGGTGGCGCGCGTGGCGGGTCCCGGGATGGGTGGGTGGCTGCTGGGAGTCGTGGCCGCCCCCGTCGCGTACCTGCTCACGGCCGCCACCTATGCGTTCTCCGCAGTGGCCATCTGGCGCATCCCGGGTCGCGAGCCCCGCCCGGAGCCTCCCGCGGACCCGAAGCTGTGGCACCAGGTGCGCCAGGGTCTCGACTACGTCCGCTCCGAACGCCTGCTGGGCCCACTCTTCCTGTGCATCTCGGCCGCCGCCCTGACCGGGCAGGGCGTACAGGTGTTGCTCCCCGTCCTGGCCCTGCGCGAGCTGGGGATGTCGGCGACCACCCTGGGCACGCTGCTCTCAGTCGGCGCTGTGGGCGGGGTCGTCGGCGCCATGCTGCGCCACCGCATCATCGCCCGCCTGGGTGTGGGCCACACGATCGTGGTGTGCAATGTCCTGGGGGTGACGGCCAACCTGGGTCTGCCCGCCGCGGTCCTCGTCCCCGCTCATGCGGCCTGGGTGCTGGTGGCGACCAACCTGGTCAGTTCCTTCTTCCTCACCGTCTACAACGTGACCCAGATGAGTCTGCGCCAGCAGATCTGCCCGCCCGCGCTGCTGGGGCGCCTCAATGCGACGTTCCGTTTCGCGGTGTGGGGCGTGATGCCGCTGGGCGCGTTGCTGTCCGGATTCGTGGCCGCCCGTCTGGGTGTGGTCCCGGCCATGGTCTGCTTCGTGTCGGGAACGGTGTGCGCGGGCCTGGCCATGGGGTTCACCCCCGTGGCGCGGATGCGTCGGGTGCCGGTTCGCTCCGCGGAACAGCTTCCCCTCGCCGTCGCCTGAGTCGCGGGAGGCCGACGAGGGCGACCCCGCCCACCAGTGCCACGACCGCGAGTGCGAACACCCGGTCGGGCACGGCGCCCAGGTGGTCCACCACCCAGGACTCCACGGCGAACTGCTGGGTCGTCGAGAGCACGCCACTGCTCGTCACTCCCCTGCTGACCAGCAGGAACATGCCCACGCCCAGGGACAGCAGGCCACCCACGACCTGCGTCCAGGTGGTGCGCGCACCCAGGACGGTGACCGGCCGGGGTCGCACCCACGCCCGGACCCGGTCCGATCGTGACCACAGCCAGGACAGCACCACCAGGGGCAGCGCCATTCCGGCGCCGTACACGGCCAGCGCGAGGCCACCGTGGAGCGCACTGCCACCCAGAGCGGCGATCGTCAGCACGGATCCGAGCACCGGCCCGGAACAGGTGCCCGCCGCCCCGAAGGCCGCTCCCATGAGGAAGATCCGCGCACTGTCGGCACCGCCCTCGTGGGTGCCGGCGTCATGCGCGCTGCCGCCGGGCACTCCACCCCCGGGTGTCCCGCCCACTGACCCCGTCCCCCCGGACCTCACGCCCACGCGGGCACGGGAGCGACGCAGATGCGGGACAGGCAGTGGGATCCCCAGGACCTGGACCATCCCCAGCACGATGAGCACGGTCGCGGCGACGGCCACGAGGGTGTCGCGGTGGGCGACCAGGAGCGCGCCGGTGGCGCCTGCGGCCAGCCCCATGGGGACCAGTGTCACCAGGAGGCCCAGGTAGAAGATGCCCGTGCGCCCGAGCAGCCGGGTGGGAGTGGTGAAGGCGTAGGAGAAGAAGGCGGGCAGGAGCATCACGGAGCACGGGCTGAGCAGGGTGAGGACCCCGCCGACGAGGGCGGCTGTGAGCCCCGGCGCGTTCACTGACCGGCCCCGGGGAGCTCCTGGTCGATGAACTCCCGGAAGGCGTCGATGCTCTGTGCGCCGGCCAGGGCCTTCCCGTCGATGACGAAGAAGGGGACGGAGTTGATGCCCAGGGCCTGCGCGGCCGAGGTGCTGGCATCCACCTGGTCACCGAGTGTGGCGTCGTCGAGAGCCGCGGTGAACGCGTCCAGGTCCGGGACCCCCGTCTCGCGGGCGAAGGCGAGAAGTGTCTCGCGGGGGAGGTCGGGGTGGCCACTCTCCGGGGCGGCGGCGTAGAGGGTCTCGAGGTACTCGACGTAGAGGCCCTGCTCCCCCGCCGCGCGCGCGGCCACGGCGGCCTGGCGGGACTGGTCCCCGAAGAACTCGACGTCATGGAACTCGATGCGCACCTGGCCCGTGTCGACATATTCCTGGATGAGGGTCGGCAGGGTCTGGTTGGCGAAGAGGGCGCAGAAGGGACAGCGCAGGTCCGTCCATTCGCTCAGCACGACCGGCGCATCGATGCTGCCGATCGCCATGGGATCACCCTGTTGGCGACGCACGTAGGTGGCGTCCCCGCTGTCCGCGTCACTTGCGTCCGGCGCTGCGGAGGAAGCGTCGGCATTCGGTGCCGACTCCCCACCCGATGGTGCCCCGGCCTCGGCGGACTGGGCGTCGGGTGCCGCTGCGTCGTTGCCCCGCTCCCCAGAGGTCGCGCCTGTCGCGCTGAGGTACAGGGCGACCCCCAGCACCACGCTGATCACCACGAGGACGAGGTTGAGGATCCTGGAGGAGCGCAGTTGCTCCTCCAGGCGCTGGATCCCGGGCCCGGGAGCGGCCACCGGGGTGGGTGGGACCTCGGAGGTGGTGCCGGGTGCGGATGTGGCAGCACCGAATGGCTGCTCGTGCTCGGGATCTGCGGGCGGGGGCGTGGTTGACGGGGTGTTCATGGCCCCGACCCTACCGGGAGGGACCTCCACCGGTGGCAGTCCCGTGGGCGAGACGCTCCGCGCGGGGCCTCAGGGCACCAGGCCGTGGCGCGCCATGAGGTCCCCGTCGCGGTGGAGGCGGGCCACGACGTCCTCCGGTCCCAGCTGGCGCAGGTCGGGGCCGATCTCCTCCCAGTGACGAGGGGCGGCGACGGTGGGGCGGGATCCGCGGGCCCTCAGCGTGTAGGGGGTCGCGGTGGAACGCGCGGCGTGGTTCTGGCTCCAGTCCACCAGCACCCGCCCGCCCCGGTGCCCAGCACCGGCGCGGGCGACCACCAGGTCGGGGTGCTGGTCGGCGAGCTCATGGGCGAGGTCTCCGACGAAGGCGTGGACCGCTCGCGAGGTCCGCCCC
>JBQEKJ010000205.1:0-4457 GCA_052103835.1 Pauljensenia sp. | reverse complement strand
CTGGAGGAGCGCCTCTCCATCGCCCACGACGCGTTGATCTACCGCATCGAGCGCTGCAAGGAGGCCACTCCGGGCAACGCCCCGATCCTCTACATGCACGGCGCGTTCGGGAAGAAGCTGGCGCCGGGGGACGATGTCGACGAGCTCTTCCGCGATGGCCGCGCGACCGTCTCCCTGGGCTACATCGGCCTCTACGAGGTCGCCACCGCCTTCTACGGCGGCCAGTGGGAGCACGACCCGGAGGCCAAGGAGTTCACCCTCGACGTCCTGCGCAGCCTGGACGCCCACGCCAAGGCGTGGAAGGCGGCCACCGGCTACCACTTCAGCGTATACTCCACCCCGAGTGAGAGCCTCACCGACCGGTTCTGCCGCCTGGATCGGAAGAAGTTCGGCGCGGTGCGCGACATCACCGACAAGGACTACTACACCAACAGCTTCCACTACGACGTCCGCAAGGGCCCCACCCCCTTCGAGAAGCTGGACTTCGAGAAGGACTACCCGAGGTATGCCGCGGGCGGGTTCATCCACTACTGCGAGTACCCGGTGCTCCAGCAGAACCCGAAGGCTCTGGAAGCGGTGTGGGACTACGCCTACGACCGCGTGGGCTACCTGGGCACGAACACCCCCATCGACCGCTGCTACGCCTGCGGTTTCTCCGGGGACTTCACCCCCACCGAGGAGGGCTTCGCCTGCCCCGGGTGCGGCAACACCGACCCTCGCACCTGCGACGTCGTCAAGCGGACATGTGGCTACCTGGGCAACCCCCAGCAGCGACCCATGGTGCACGGGCGTCACGTGGAGATCTCCTCACGTGTGAAGCACATGGCCGGGCCCACCAGTCTGCCTCGGGGGGCTGCTGCCGAGAGCGTTCGGGGCGGCGCCCAGGTTGATCCCCGCGTCGCTCCCCGCGCGGATGCCGACCGGCACCCCGGTGTCGACGTCCCCGCTGCTCTCCCCCACGCGGATGACTCCGCTGCGCTCTCCCAGACTGCCGCCCCCGCTGCCCCACACGCGCGCGCCACTGGGCTCCCCCACGCCGACGCTCCCGTCGTGCCCCCGCAGGAATGAGGGGGGTCGGTCCGGGATGGTGCGCACACCTCAGATCGGACAGTGGCGCTCGGAGAAGGTCAGCCAGGGCTACGTCGCCGACTACAAGCCCTTCGTCATGGTCGACGGCGAGGGCGTGCGGTGCTCCCTCTACGTCAGCGGCTGCCTCTTCGCCTGCGAGGGTTGCTTCAACGAGGCGGCCTGGAGCTTCCGCTACGGGAAGCCCTGGGACAGGGTCCTGCGTGAGCGCATCCTCACCGACCTCGGCCACGAGGCCGTCCAGGGGCTGACACTGCTGGGGGGCGAGCCCTTCCTCAACACGGGTGTGTGCCTGGATCTGGTCACCGCCGTACGCGAGCGCTTCGGTGCCTCCAAGGACATCTGGTCCTGGACGGGATACACCTTCGAGGACCTCCTCCAGGAGACCCCCGACAAGCGTGAGCTGCTCTCCCACCTGGACGTCCTGGTGGATGGTCCCTTCGAGATCGCCCAGCGCGATCTCTCCCTGCAGTTCCGCGGCAGCAGGAACCAGCGCATCCTGGACGTGCCCGCCTCCCTGGCGGCCGGGGGCCCTGTGACGTGGGGTCGCATGCGGGATGCGGATCAGGTCTTCGAGCAGATCGAGCGACGCCGGTTGATCTGAGTCTTGCCGGTCCGCTCGCCAGGCCGTCGGAGGCCCGGTGCCAGGGTCTGCCTACCTGACGGACACCCGATCCTGCTCGCCTGCCCGGCCGGAGGCCTGAGACTTCCAGTCCGCCCACCTGCGCGTCTGTCGGAGGCAGATCCCGCGTGAGCGGACGCTCCGATCCATGCTCACCTCGAGCAGGTGTGCGGAAATGCACCCAGTTACCCGGAGTCAACGGCGGCGTCACGCATGCTTCGCCCGGCCAGCCCCTGTTGACCTGCGGCAACTCACGAGTTCCCACACGCTCCCATGCGCGGACACGGGAAACTGGGTGCATTCCTGCACAGGAACGCTGCCCTCATGGTCGGTGGCACGGCCCGTGGTGCCGACACCGGCGCCCCCGCAGACGCAGACGGAGATGGAGACGGAGACGGAGACGGAGACTGCAGACTCCGGGCGCCCGCGCTCGACCGACGCGTGCTGCTCGGCTTCTCCGACATCGAGGTGTGGTCTCGATGGCGAAACTGCCAGGAGGGAGCGCTCTTCTGCATCGAGACCACACTTCGATGCAGTGAGTGGAACGCCTCGGCGTACCCTGGCGCCCAGGGTGTCCGTGTGCGGGACACAATCAGGCGTCACCAGACAGCGCGCGCCGGTGTGCGGAGTGAACGCCGTCAGAAGTCCGGGGTCACCGGAGAGCCGGTAGCCCCGGTGTGACCGCACAGGTGGAGCCACTGCACTGCGGCGGGCAGCCCCAGCCCCACCACCACCGGATCACCGGACGATGGGCAGCCCCCAACATCACCGAACCCTCGACACCACCACCGGATCACCGGACGGCGGGCAGCCCCAGCGTCACCGGACGCGCGGGCACGACGGTCTCCTTGGGCAGGGTCCTCGCCGGCAGGGTCTTGGGCTTGAATCCAGGCCGGGTCGCCTCGAAGTCGGTGATCGCCTGCTCGTCGCGCAGGGTCAGGCCGATGTCGTCGAGGCCCTCCATGAGCCGCCAACGCGTGTAGTCGTCGATCTGGAAGCGGCAGGTGAGCGGTCCGGCCGTCACGGTGCGGTTCTCCAGGGAGACGGTGACCTCGGTGCCGGGCTCGGTCTCCAGGATCTTCCACAGGGACTCGCAGTCCTCCTGGGAGATGATCCCGGCGACCAGTCCCTGCTTGCCGGCGTTGCCGCGGAAGATGTCGGCGAACTTCGGTGCCAGCACCACGCGGAATCCGTAGTCCTTGAGCGCCCACACCGCGTGCTCACGCGACGACCCGGTCCCGAAGTCGGAGCCGGCCACCAGAACCGAGCCGGATGTGTAGGACTTCTGGTTGAGCACGAAGTCAGGGTCGTTGCGCCAGGCGGCGAAGAGGGCGTCCTCGAAGCCGGTGCGGGTGACGCGCTTGAGGTAGACGGCCGGGATGATCTGGTCGGTGTCGACGTTCGAGCGTCGCAAGGGCACCCCGATGCCGGTGTGGGTGGTGAACTTCTCCATGGTCTTGTCCGTTCCTTCCGTACCGGTCGCTCAGAGGTCCGCGGGGCTGGAGAGCGTTCCGCGCACGGCGGTCGCCGCTGCCACCAGCGGGGAGACGAGGTGGGTGCGACCACCCTTGCCCTGACGTCCCTCGAAGTTCCTGTTGGAGGTCGACGCTGCGCGCTCGCCGGGGCGCAGCTGGTCGGGGTTCATGCCCAAGCACATCGAGCACCCAGCGTTGCGCCACTCGGCGCCGAACTCCTTGAAGACGCGATCCAGGCCCTCGTCCTCGGCCTGCAGGCGCACTCGGGCGGATCCGGGCACGACGAGCATGCGCACACCCTTGGCCTTGCTGTGGCCCTTGATGACGGCGGCCGCGGCTCGCAGGTCCTCGATGCGCCCATTGGTGCAGGAGCCCAGGAAGACGGTGTCGACGGGGATGTCGCGCATCGGGGTACCGGCCTCCAGGCCCATGTACTCCAGGGCGCGGGCGGCGGCGGAGCGCTTGTTGTCGTCGCCGATGTCGGCGGGGTCGGGAACGGAGGCGGACAGCGGCACTCCCTGGCCGGGATTGGTGCCCCAGGTGACGAAGGGTTCGATGTCGGCGGCCTCCAGGACGACCTCCGCATCGAAGGTCGCATCATCCTCGGAGCGCAGCGTGGACCAGTACTCCACCGCGCGCTCCCAGTCCTCACCCTCGGGAGCGTGGGGGCGGCCGTGGATGTAGTCGAAGGTCGTCTGGTCGGGCGCGACCATGCCCGCGCGGGCACCGGCCTCGATGGACATGTTGCAGATGGTCATGCGGCCCTCCATGGAGAGCTCGCGGATGGCCTGGCCGCGGTACTCCAGGACGTAGCCCTGTCCCCCACCGGTACCGATCCGGGCGATGACCGCCAGGATGATGTCCTTGGCGGTCGACCCCGGGGGCAGGGAGCCGTTGACGGTGATCGCCATGGTCCTGAAGGGCTGCAGAGGCAGGGTCTGTGTGGCGAGCACGTGCTCGACCTCGGAGGTGCCGATGCCGAATGCAAGGGCGCCGAACGCCCCGTGGGTGGAGGTGTGGGAATCACCGCACACGATGGTCATGCCAGGCTGGGTGAGCCCCAGCTGCGGGCCGACGACATGGACGATGCCCTGGTCGGCATCGCCGAGGGAGTGGATGCGGATCCCGAACTCCTCGGCGTTGGAACGCAGGGTGTTGATCTGGATGCGCGAGGTCTCGTCCGCGATGGGCAGGTCGATGTCCAGTGTCGGGGTGTTGTGGTCCTCGGTGGCGATCGTGAGGTCGGGGCGGCGCACGGGACGCCCCGCCAACCG
>JBQEKJ010000204.1:0-4478 GCA_052103835.1 Pauljensenia sp. | reverse complement strand
AGGCACGCCCCCAGGACACCTCGAGGCACGCCCCCACGGTCAGGTGTGCATCCCCGTGGGACGCACGGAGAGCTCCTCGAGGCATGCGTCGGGAGGCAGGTCGACGGCGAGGCGGACCGTGTGGGCGACGTCCTCGACGGTGAGGTGCTCGGCCGGATCGTAGGGACGCCCGTCCTGGGCCTGTAGTGCCACCTGCATCTCGGTGTCGATCCGGCCAGGATGGATCGAGGTCACGCGGAGCCGCCCTCGTTCCTCCTCCCGAAGGACATCCGTGAAGCCGCGCAACGCGTACTTCGTCGCGCAGTAGGGGGCATTGTCGGGGAAGGGACCCAGACCTGCCCCGGAGTTGATGGCGACGACCAGTCCGTGTGCGGCACGCAGGTGGGGGAGTGCCAGGCGGGTGAGGTCCGCAACGGCCACGACATTGATCTCCAGCATCCGCTGCCACGTCTCCCGTGACGTGGTCTCCACGCTGGAACGACTGGAGACGCCGGCATTGTGGACGAGGACGTCCAGACGTTCCCACGGTCCCAGGACCCCGCGGACGGTACGACCCACCGCGTCCGCATCAGTGAGGTCGGCGACGAAGGGCTCGGCGTCGGGCAGCTCGGCGGCGCGTGCAGCAGTGGTGCCCGCATCCCTCCCGCCGACGAGCACATGGTGGTCGGGAGCGAGGAGCTGCGCGATCGCCCACCCCAGCCCGCGTGTGGCCCCCGTGACCAGGGCGACGGGCCTGGTCACCGACGGCCACCACCAGTCGCGCGCTCGGCCTCACCCTCCGCGTAGAGGGCGTCGACCTCGTCAGCGAGGTCACGCAGCACTGCATGACGCTTGAGCTTCAGGGACGGCGTCAGGTATCCGTTCTCCACCGTGAACGCCGCATCGACGATGCGGTAGCGGCGGATGGACTCCGCGCGCGAGACCTGGCGGTTGGCGCGTGCGATCGCGCGGTCCAGGGACTCACGCACCTCGGGCAGGTCGGCGGCGGCCGCCAGCGGGGTGGAGGGCAGTCCCTTGTTGCGCAGCCAGACGGGCAGCATCTCGGGGTCCAGGGTGACGAGGGCCCCGATGTAGGGTCGGCCGTCGCCCACCACCACGACGTGGCTGATGAGGGGGTGGGTCTGCAGGGCGTCCTCCAGCACCTCCGGGGAGACGTTCTTGCCCCCGGCGGTGACGATGAGTTCCTTCTTGCGCCCCGTGATGCGCAGGTGCCCGGTGTCGTCGATGCTCGCCAGGTCGCCCGTGACGAACCAGCCGTCCCGGAAGGCCTTCGCAGTCTCCTCGGGCAGGTTGTGGTAGCCACTGGTCACCGACACGCCCTGCAGCAGCAGTTCCCCGTCCTCGGCGATCTTCATCCGGTTGCCCGGCCACACGAAGCCGACGGAGTCGGGCGGGAAGTCGGAGGGGATCTCCACGGCGATGGGACCGGTGGTCTCGGAGAGCCCGTAGCCCCGCAGCAGGGTGATGCCCAGACCGCGGTAGAAGTTCGCGAGGTCCAGGGCCAGCGGTGCGCCGCCGCAGATGATGGTCTCCAGGTTCGTGCCCAGCACCGCGTGGACCTTGGACAGGGCCAGGGCATCGGCGATGCGGTGACGGGTCCTCAGGGCGAAGCCCGGGCCGGGGGAGGCCTCGGAGGTGTAGTCCGTGACCCGCGAGGTGTCGCCCACGGGCACGTCCTGCCCCAGGGGGGTCTCGCCCTGGGATCCGACATAGGCGGTGGCGCGGGAGAAGTCCCGGGCCTGCTTCGCCGACCAGGAGAAGACGGTGCTGGCGAAGCCACCCCCGGCCTTCGCGGAGGCCAGGTTGTAGACCTTCTCCAGCACGCGGGGCACGGCCAGCAGCATGGTCGGTCGGAAGGTCGCGATGTCGGAGACGAGATTCTTCGTGTCCGGTGCGAATGCCACTCTTCCCTGCCCGGTGAGCAGGGCGTACATGACGAAACGCGCGAGGACGTGGGCCACGGGCAGGAAGAGCAGGGACCGGGAGCGGGGATCGTTGATGAGGGCGGGCAGGAAGTCGTAGGCCTGGGCGAAGCCCTCGATGAAGTTGCCGTGGGTGAGCACGACGCCTTTCGGGACGCCGGTGGTCCCGGAGGTGTAGATGATGGTCGCCACATCGTGGAGCCCGACGGCCTCGGTGCGTTCCTCCACGTCGATGGGGGCCACGGAGCGCGAGGCGCGCGCCACCTCGGCGTCTGCGCCACGGTCCAGGGCGAGGATCCGGCGCACGGAGTCCGTGCGCACGGACTCCGTGCGCCGGATCCTCGCCCTGGACCGTGGCGCAGACGCCGAGGTGGCGCGCGCCTCGCGCTCCGTGGCCCCCATCGACGTGGAGGAACGCACCGAGGCCGTCGGGCTCCACGATGTGGCGACCATCATCTACACCTCCGGGACCACCGGCGTCCCGAAAGGCGTCGTGCTCACCCACGGCAACTTCATCGAGGGCTTCGCCCAGGCCTACGACTTCCTGCCCGCCCTCATCAACGATCCCCGCTCCCGGTCCCTGCTCTTCCTGCCCGTGGCCCACGTCCTCGCGCGTTTCGTCATGTACGCCCTGCTCACCGGGCAGGGAAGAGTGGCATTCGCACCGGACACGAAGAATCTCGTCTCCGACATCGCGACCTTCCGACCGACCATGCTGCTGGCCGTGCCCCGCGTGCTGGAGAAGGTCTACAACCTGGCCTCCGCGAAGGCCGGGGGTGGCTTCGCCAGCACCGTCTTCTCCTGGTCGGCGAAGCAGGCCCGGGACTTCTCCCGCGCCACCGCCTATGTCGGATCCCAGGGCGAGACCCCCCTGGGGCAGGACGTGCCCGTGGGCGACACCTCGCGGGTCACGGACTACACCTCCGAGGCCTCCCCCGGCCCGGGCTTCGCCCTGAGGACCCGTCACCGCATCGCCGATGCCCTGGCCCTGTCCAAGGTCCACGCGGTGCTGGGCACGAACCTGGAGACCATCATCTGCGGCGGCGCACCGCTGGCCCTGGACCTCGCGAACTTCTACCGCGGTCTGGGCATCACCCTGCTGCGGGGCTACGGGCTCTCCGAGACCACCGGTCCCATCGCCGTGGAGATCCCCTCCGACTTCCCGCCCGACTCCGTCGGCTTCGTGTGGCCGGGCAACCGGATGAAGATCGCCGAGGACGGGGAACTGCTGCTGCAGGGCGTGTCGGTGACCAGTGGCTACCACAACCTGCCCGAGGAGACTGCGAAGGCCTTCCGGGACGGCTGGTTCGTCACGGGCGACCTGGCGAGCATCGACGACACCGGGCACCTGCGCATCACGGGGCGCAAGAAGGAACTCATCGTCACCGCCGGGGGCAAGAACGTCTCCCCGGAGGTGCTGGAGGACGCCCTGCAGACCCACCCCCTCATCAGCCACGTCGTGGTGGTGGGCGACGGCCGACCCTACATCGGGGCCCTCGTCACCCTGGACCCCGAGATGCTGCCCGTCTGGCTGCGCAACAAGGGACTGCCCTCCACCCCGCTGGCGGCCGCCGCCGACCTGCCCGAGGTGCGTGAGTCCCTGGACCGCGCGATCGCACGCGCCAACCGCCAGGTCTCGCGCGCGGAGTCCATCCGCCGCTACCGCATCGTCGATGCGGCGTTCACGGTGGAGAACGGATACCTGACGCCGTCCCTGAAGCTCAAGCGTCATGCAGTGCTGCGTGACCTCGCTGACGAGGTCGACGCCCTCTACGCGGAGGGTGAGGCCGAGCGCGCGACTGGTGGTGGCCGTCGGTGACCAGGCCCGTCGCCCTGGTCACGGGGGCCACACGCGGGCTGGGGTGGGCGATCGCGCAGCTCCTCGCTCCCGACCACCATGTGCTCGTCGGCGGGAGGGATGCGGGCACCACTGCTGCACGCGCCGCCGAGCTGCCCGACGCCGAGCCCTTCGTCGCCGACCTCACTGATGCGGACGCGGTGGGTCGTACCGTCCGCGGGGTCCTGGGACCGTGGGAACGTCTGGACGTCCTCGTCCACAATGCCGGCGTCTCCAGTCGTTCCAGCGTGGAGACCACGTCACGGGAGACGTGGCAGCGGATGCTGGAGATCAATGTCGTGGCCGTTGCGGACCTCACCCGCCTGGCACTCCCCCACCTGCGTGCCGCACACGGACTGGTCGTCG
Source organism: Pauljensenia sp. (assembly GCA_052103835.1). Taxonomy (GTDB): domain Bacteria; phylum Actinomycetota; class Actinomycetes; order Actinomycetales; family Actinomycetaceae; genus Pauljensenia. Next base: position 353 of record JBQEKJ010000204.1, on the reverse strand, counting down.
CCATCAACTCCGGGGCAGGTCTGGGTCCCTTCCCCGACAATGCCCCCTACTGCGCGACGAAGTACGCGTTGCGCGGCTTCACGGATGTCCTTCGGGAGGAGGAACGAGGGCGGCTCCGCGTGACCTCGATCCATCCTGGCCGGATCGACACCGAGATGCAGGTGGCACTACAGGCCCAGGACGGGCGTCCCTACGATCCGGCCGAGCACCTCACCGTCGAGGACGTCGCCCACACGGTCCGCCTCGCCGTCGACCTGCCTCCCGACGCATGCCTCGAGGAGCTCTCCGTGCGTCCCACGGGGATGCACACCTGACCGTGGGGGCGTGCCTCGAGGTGTCCTGGGGGCGTGCCT